>JAHQVQ010000197.1 GCA_019634305.1 Flammeovirgaceae bacterium
AGCATTCGCCTATGTTATAGTTAGCCAAAGCAATGAACTTCTGGTCTTTTGATTCAGCTATAAGATTTTGGTACATCTGTATTGCTGTTTCGTATTTACCCTCCTTCATTTTATTTTCAGCCGATTTATTACTGGAAGCACAGCTCCACATCATTAAAATCATTGCCAGAGGAAAAATGTAGAGTATTTTATTCATTTTTAATTATGTTTTGAATAATTCTGATTAAGTCCCAGAATTCTATTCCGGGTACATTTAAATTGAGTAATTTCAACTCATTGCCAAATAGTTGCCGACAAATAAAAACTTCATTAAGTCTATCTAGTCACATATTGTTTTCAACAATATGTGACTAGATATTTTCTTAGACTTGATTCTTTACTAAAAAAAGAAAGTGTTAGACAGTTTTAAAAGAATTAATAATAGTCACCTAATTGGACAAAAGTTCCTGAAAATTAGTTGGAAATCTTTTTTTAGGTTTTAAAAAAAATTTCTAAACGAAATTTGAATGTTTGTTTTCTTAAGAGAAGTAGTGATTTAATTTTCTAACGTCTCTAACCAAATTTATTTAATTAATTTTAATTCTGAGCCAACTAAATTATTTATTACAAAAAATTATCAAATTTTAATATTTCCCATGAATACCATTTCAGCTGGACCAATCAGATAAATATTCTCAAAAGCGCCATCCTTTTCCGCGAAAGCGACTTTGAGTTGGCCTCCTAAAGTTTGAATATTAATAGGACTTTTTAAATTCTTTTCCTTTGAGATTAATGCAGCCGCAGTAACGCCTGTTCCGCAGGATAAGGTTTCATTTTCTACTCCTCGCTCAAATGTTCTTACAAAAAGGTGATTATCTTTTTTAATTTCCAGGAAATTAACATTTGTACCTTCTTCCCGGTAATCATGCCTGATTTTCTTCCCTTCTTCAAACACATCATAATCATTTAAATTTTCTACAAACTTAATATAATGAGGCGAACCTGTATCCAAAAACCAATAATCCTTTCCTTTTTCAATTGGGCTTACTTCTCCCATTTTTAAATGAATCCATTCTCCTTCAACTTTGGCTTCATGAATGCCATCTACAGCCAGGAAAGTAGTCATTTCCTTAAATATTTTCAGGTCATGAGCAAACCTCACTGCACATCTCCCGCCATTTCCACACATTGAGCCTTCATAGCCATCGGCATTAAAGTAAATCATTTCAAAATCGAACTCTAAATGATTTCTTAACAAAATTAGTCCATCTGCACCAACTCCAAATTTCCGATCACACAGCCTTTCAATAAGTTTATTATTACTTTGATTAAACTCTCCCCTCCTGTCATCAATCATCACAAAATCGTTTCCAGTTCCCTGATATTTATAAAATTTTAACTCCATGAATTCCTTTTTTTATTAATGCTCTCTCCCAACAAAATTAATCAAATCACAATTCTATTTCTGCAAAACTTCAATGTTTGAACAATATTTGCCGAATTATGGCAATGATTATGTTGTATAATTAAAATTGAATAAGGTAGATTACGTTCCATATTACTGTAAATCAACAATTAAGCACCCGTGCTATTATTTCCTAGAAATAGCAATCTCTCTATCAGTCTTTTATCCTAAATAATACACGGTTAATTTTGAATGACTACTTAATATATAAACTTTATCAGAGCCGGAATCGGGATTACAAAGCCAACTTGGAATGATAAATGCTTTTTTAAACTATTTTTTGATTTTTTAAGTGATTTGTTCTTTAAAAAATTCACAATTGATTTCTATTTTTATTCATAAATCTAACATGAACATACATAAAAGAATTTGGTTGAAATCTGTGATTAGAATAGCTTTTATTTTAATTCTCACTTCCTGTGGACCTAAAATGTGTCCTCTTCAACCAAGTAACAAGGGGAAAAGTGGCTGTATGGTTAGAATGCGCCATTATCATGGTGGTGAATTATACCGGGGTTTACCTTGGTACAGGAAACAAAATTTGAGATATGGTGAAAAAGTAGGTGGAAAAAAGGATGTGAGTAAAAGAAAAGTTCCTAAAAACAAGAGAGGGAAAAAGTTTAAGCTATTTGGCAAAAAACAACCGGGAAAAACCAAAAAGAAGAAAGGAAAAAAGGTGGTAGTTCCTGTACAATAAACAAAAGAAAGGTTTAGCATTTTGATTTTTTTGTATTAACATTATCCCAGAAATCTAAACCCTCTTTCAAATGACTTCTGCACAAATTCATGAAGCCAGTAATTTTCTTAAATCTAAGTGCGATTTAGTTCCTGAAGTCGGAATTATTCTAGGAACAGGCTTGGGAACACTGGTAAATGATATCAATATCCAGGAAATAATTCCCTACGAAAAAATTCCACACTTCCCTGTTTCTACTGTAGAAACCCATTCTGGAAAACTCATTTTTGGAAGATTATCAGGCAAACCTGTGGTTGTGATGCAGGGCAGATTTCATTATTATGAAGGTTATAATTTGAAAGAAGTAACCTTTCCAGTAAGAGTAATGAAATTGCTGGGCATTAAATATTTATTTGTTTCCAATGCTGCTGGTGGATTAGACCCTGAACATTCCAAAAGTGATTTGATGGTGATAAATGATCATATTAACTTGCAATATGAAAACCCATTAACAGGACCTAATCTTGATGATTTTGGTGTAAGATTTCCCGATATGAGTGAGCCTTACGATTTGAGCTTAATTTCTCTGGCCCAACAAATTTCAAGAGAACAAGGATTAAATTTAAAAGAAGGTGTTTATGCAAGTGTTCCTGGTCCTAACCTGGAAACTAAAGCAGAGTACAAATATCTCAGAATAATTGGCGCAGATGCTGTAGGGATGTCAACCGTTCCTGAAGTGATTGTAGCAAGACAAATGGAAATTCCTGTTTTTGCTGTTTCTGTAATCACAGACCTTTGTTCTCCCGGGAAGGTAAAAAAGGTAACTATTCAGGAAGTGATTGCTGCAGCTGCCAGAGCAGAACCCCACCTTACAAAACTGATAAAGGAATTACTTGCCAAAGTAAGTTGATTTCTAAAAAATAATAATCTATCAAAATTTCTTCCCTTTCTCTTCATGAAAATATTAGAATTACAAAATAGAGTTTTTAGTGACTATATTCCTCACAAGCAAACTGACGCACTTTTTCTTTTTGGGCAAACTGCCGATAACCAGGATTCTGCATTTTATGGTTCAAAAAAGGTGATAAAGGAAAGCCTAGCAAAAAAGATTTTGCTCATTAATTGTTCACCCAAAAGTGGCTATCCCGGATTTGAACTTTGGGAGAAAGGGTTAATCCAAATGGGAATACCTTCCAGAAAAATTGAGGGAATATTTAATGACGGTACGCCAACACTAAATACTCTTATTGAAGCTCAGGCCACCATTAACCATTGTAAGGAAAAAGGATATAAAACTTTAATTGTGATGGCATCACCTTTTCAGCAACTAAGAGCTTTTATGACTGCAGTTACTGTAGCCTTAAAAATTTATCCTTCTATAAAAATTTATAGTATTTTTGGAGAGCCATTGCGATGGCAGGAAAAAGTTACCCATTCACAAGGAACATTGACTGGAAACCGGAAAGATTTAATATATGGGGAACTAGAAAGAATTGATATTTACAATAAAAAAGGGGATTTAGCCTCTGTGGAAGAAGTATTAGACTATCTAAACCAAAGAGACTAAATCCCTAAAAAATAATAGTATTATTAGATTAGGATTTCCTCAAGGCAATTCCTAATTCCTTCAATTGTTCATCATTTGTAGGAGATGGAGAATCAATCATCACATCTCTTCCTGATGTATTTTTCGAGAAGGCGATGTAATCCCTAATTGAATCAGAACCTCCGAAAAGAGAACAAATCCTGTCAAATCCAAAGGCGATTCCACCATGAGGAGGAGCTCCGAACTCGAAAGCTTCCAATAAAAAGCCGAATTGAGCCTGAGCCTCTTCTTTTGTAAATCCAAGTGCATCAAACATTCTAGATTGGATTTCCTTATCGTGAATTCTTATTGAACCTCCACCTATTTCCACACCATTAATTACCATGTCATAGGCATTGGCATTTACGCTTCCCGGATCGGTTTCCAACTTGTCCAAATCTTCAGGAACCGGAGAGGTAAAAGGATGGTGCATAGCATGAAATCTTTTTGAATCTTCATCCCACTCCAACAATGGGAAATTCACAACCCACAGTGGACTGAAAGTATTTTTATCCCTTAACCCAAGTCTTTCCCCCATTTCCAATCGCAATTCACTCATGGCTTTTCGGGTATGATTAAGTTCTCCTGATAAAACTAGAATTAAGTCACCAGATTTGGCATTACATTTTTCTGCCCAGGCTTTCAAATCATCCTGACTATAGAATTTATCTACTGAAGATTTGAAACTACCATCAGGATTACATTTTACATAAACCATTCCTTTAGCTCCAATCTGAGGTCTTTTCACCCATTCAGTCAATTGGTCAACTTGCTTTCTGGTATATTCTGCACAACCTTCAGCACAAATTCCCAATACGATTTCCGAATTATCAAAAACCTTAAACCCTTTGTTCTGAGCAACATCATTCAAGTCTGTCAATTTCATTTCGAAACGGATATCAGGTTTGTCATTACCATAATATTTCATGGCATCCTGATAGTCCATTCTTGGGAAATCTGACACTTCTACACCTTTCACCTCTTTTAAAAGATGTTTCATTAATCCTTCAAAAAGATTTAAAATATCTTCCCTGGTAACGAAAGCCATTTCACAATCTATTTGGGTAAACTCAGGCTGTCTGTCTGCTCTTAAATCCTCATCTCTGAAACATTTTACAATCTGGTAGTACCTGTCAAAGCCAGAAACCATTAGCAATTGCTTGAATGTTTGTGGTGATTGGGGTAAAGCATAAAATTCTCCCGGATTCATTCTGGAAGGAACCAAAAAGTCTCTTGCTCCTTCAGGAGTAGATTTAATTAATACCGGAGTTTCAACTTCGGTAAATGCCTGATTATCCAGATAGTTTCTGGTTTCTTTCGCCATCCTGTGCCTTAATACAAGATTTTCCCGAATCGGATTTCTTCTCAAATCCAGGTACCTGTATTTCATCCTCAATTCTTCTCCTCCATCAGTTTCATCCTCAATTTTAAATGGAGGAACTTTGGCTTCATTCAAAACAGTAAGAACTGAAATTTTTATTTCAATATCCCCAGTAGCCAATTTGTCATTTTTCGAAAATCTTTCAGTGACCTCTCCTTCTACCTGGATCACAAACTCTCTACCAAGATTCTTCATACTTTCCAGTACAGCAGCTTCCGTAACTCCTTCCTCTCCTACCATTTGGGTAATTCCATATCGGTCTCTTAAATCTATCCAAACCAATCCACCTTTATCCCTTACCCTTTGTACCCAACCGGATAGGGTAACTTTTTGTCCAATATGTTCATTCCTCAGCTCTCCGCAAGTATGACTCCTAAGCATTTTAATATATTTTTAAATTAATTCTAATAACTCTTACCAATTTTTCAAAAATTGAATAAATGGACTGCAAAAATATTATTTAATAATTGAATTTGCTAAGCAGATGGGAATATTTCCTTAGAGGCGACATAAGTAGATAAACCACTGATAATCATACAATTGAAATTTACTTTAAAATCTTTATTTTATTCCTAAAAGATTATTCTCCAAAAACACCTTCTTTTTTATTAACCATTCCCGATTTGTGCCATTCAAAGCATGAAAAGTACCCAACCTTATACAAACCAGGGATGTTATTACTATACATTAAACGCTGTAAAAATGAAAAACAGGGGATTTCTTATGGTATGCGTGGTGCTATTAATGTTAGTTTTGATTGCATAGGAAAACAATTTATCCCTTTAAAATATTGAAAAACACTAAAGAACTATAGGGAAATAGTTGATCTGGCTAACCAAAATTAAATACCACAGATATTAAAGTTAATTTGAGGAGAAGTCCATTTGCCTATTTTTTTGTCTGGATATTAGTGAATTGTAAGTTTATTACGGCAATGGATTTGGGTTTAGTAAAACCGGAAGCTTGGCAAAGCTGAGCTCCGGTTTCTTGTTTTCTTAATCTCTGGAAATCATTAAATTTTCCTGAAATTCCCGAAAAGCATTTATTACCACTTCAGGAGCCTCCATTTGTGGGTAATGTCCTATCCTTTCCAATTCAACCACATCCGGGTTAGGAATAAGTTCCTTGTATTTTTCTACCATATGTTTTCCGGAAATTGGATCTTCCAGGCCATCTATAAACCTGATAGGCACCTTATTTTTTTGTAAAGTACCTACCCAGCGACCTCTATATTCTTTTCTTTCAGCAATATATCTAATTAACTTATGGCCAATTTGTGTACCTTTATTATAAGTCAATAAATTCCAGAAATGACGTAGTTCCTTCTCTGAAGGCTGCGTATCTTTTCCAAATATGTCCTTTAAGTTTTCAGCCAGCTTTTTTTCATTTAAAAATTTACTTACATATTTCCCCATTGGTCCCAATAAAGCTTTTTGTATCATTTTTGGCTTGTGAGATTCGGGAAATAGTCCACCATTCAACAAACAAACTGACTTGATTGTCACACCATCTTCTCTAAATTGTACCCTATCCTGATGCCTCGCCAATAACTCCTGTGTAACAGTATCTCCATAATCATGCGCCAGGATATGTACATTATCGAACTTTTTCTTCTCTAAAAGTAATTCTATTAAGTCGGCCTGATCGAGAATTGAATATTGGTATTCCTGGGGTTTCTCTGAATAGCCAAAACCAATAAAGTCAGGGGCAATTACATGGAAATCTTTTACCAGCTCATTCCAGATTTTATACCAATCCCATGAAGATGTTGGGAAACCGTGGAGACAAATTAGACACTCCCCTTTTCCGGCTTCCTGGTAAAAAATATCATGCGATAAATAATTGAAATATGTTCCCTTTTCTTGCCATTCCTGAGGGGTAAGTAAATCCATAGGTAGATTTGTAAGTAATTTTAAATTAGTAAGTACTTTTGTTTATTAATATTGAGCATTTTCATCTCGTAAAAGAAAGTGAAAACACATATTAAAAATTAGTTGTTTTGACTATCCACTTTAATGATTTTAATTTAACCATCCCTTCATTAGAAAACAATCTGAATTTTGATAATCGGTATTTTTTTTTGATAAGTTGATGTGGTCAATCCATTTTTTCAAAAACTTTTTAATATGAATCCAAGTCCTGCAAAAGGAGGAAAACCGAACAATATCAGACCAAGGCCAAACCTTAGTTTCAAAGAACAATTAGGTGCTTTACAAAATCTACCCAGATTTTTCAGATTGATTTGGGAAACAAGTCAGGCACTAACCCTTGGGATTATTTCCTTAAGAATTATCAAATCAATAATTCCATTATCTCAACTATATGTGGGGAAACTCATTATCGATGAAGTGATTCTGCTTTCTAATTCTCAAAACATCGAATTTGATAACTTATGGCTTTTTGTAGGAATAGAATTCGGATTGGTTATCCTTTCGGAATTATTGACAAGAGGAACTACCCTGATGGACAGCTTGATTGGAGATTTGTTTGCCAATAAAACCTCCATAAAGTTAATTGAACATGCTGCTTCGCTTGATCTTTATCAGTTTGAAGATGCTAATTTTTACGATAAACTTGAAAGAGCCAGAAGACAAACAACTGCTCGAGTAGTTTTAATTTCCCAGGTTTTAGGGCAGGTTCAGGACATAATTACCGTGGCTTTTTTGGGAGTGGGGTTAATCATTTATAATCCGTGGCTTATTTTTCTTTTATTCCTTGCAGTGATTCCCTCCTTTCTTGGGGAAACTTATTTCAATCAGGAGAATTATTCCCTCTCCCGAAGCTGGACTCCCCAGAGAAGGGAATTAGATTATATTAGATATATCGGAGCAAGTGATGAAACAGCTAAAGAAATTAAAATTTTTAACCTTTCGGATTTCCTTGCCACCCGATTTAAAGAAGTTTCTGATAAATATTTTAATGCCAATAAAAGCCTGGCGATTAAAAGGGCTTCATGGGGAGGAGTTCTCTCTTCTATTAGTTCAGTAGCCTATTACGGAGCTTATGTTTTTATCCTTATTCAGGCAGTAGAAGGTCTTATTACCATTGGTGATTTAACTTTTCTGGCAGGTTCGTTCAATAGAATGCAAAATCTCTTGCAGGGAATTATGAGCAAGTTTTCCAGTATTTCCCAAAGTGCACTTTACCTTCAAGATTTGTTTGAATTTTTTGAAATTAAGCCTCAAATAAAATCTAAGGAAAACAATCTTCCTATTCCTGAAACAATTCAGGAAGGATTTGTATTCGAAAATGTAGGCTATAAATATTACAATAGCGAAAAATGGTCTTTGAAAAATGTTTCTTTCCATTTGAAACCCGGAGAAAAATTAGCGCTTGTAGGAGAAAATGGAGCTGGTAAAACCACTTTAGTAAAACTCCTTTCTCGATTATATGAGCCAACAGAAGGACGAATATTGCTCGATGGAAAAGACCTGAAATCTTACAACTTAAGCGAACTCAGACAAAATATTGGGGTAATATTTCAGGATTATGTAAAATTCCAAATGACTGCCAAAGAAAACATTGCTGTTGGGCAGATTGATGAAAGAGGAGATATTGGAAAAATAAAGGATGCAACAGAAAAAAGCCTAGCCAATAATGTGATTGGAAAATTGCCAGCAGGACTCGATCAGGTTTTGGGAAAGCGGTTTAATAATGGCACTGAACTTTCCGGAGGGGAATGGCAAAAAATAGCCTTAGCCAGAGGGTATATGAGGAATGCCCAATTACTTATTTTGGATGAACCTACTTCCGCACTGGATGCCAGAGCTGAAAATGAAGTATTTATAAGATTCTCAGAATTAATTGAAGGAAAATCAGCAGTATTAATCTCCCATAGATTTTCCACCGTAAGAATGGCCGATCGGATTTTATTTTTGGAAAATGGGCAGGTAAAAGAATTGGGAAGTCACGAGGCACTTATAGATCAAAATGGCAAATATGCTGAATTATTCCATCTACAAGCTCAGGGATATAAATAAAACTTGAATAAGAATTTCATTTCAAAAAAAGCTCAACAGGTAAATTGTTAATTAGAAAAGGTAACGAAAGTCTTTTTTAAACCAAACCTAGTGTTATAGCTTTGCCCCATTAACTCAGCCTCCATTCAAATTTTTAGGCTGAACAATCTCAAAAAAACCTAATAAATGGGCCAGCTGATTTGTAGTGGTTAACCAGCATTATTAGAGAAAATCAAAATTACTTATGCAAAGAATACTACTTTTTGTCTTTTTAACCTTGGGAATTAGTTCTGGGATAATTGCTCAGGAAAGCCCTAAACGGGGAAGTAACTTACTTAGTGATACTATTTCTAGATATTTAGATGATGTGGTAATTACCGGAAATAGAATCCAGATTCCTTTTTCAGAATATTCCCGAAATATTACCATAGTTACCAAAGAAGATATTGATAACCTTCCAGTTCAAAGTCTCGCTCAAATATTGAATTATGTTCCTTCAGTGGATGTGAGACAAAGAGGTGCCATGGGAATTCAGGGTGATTTAAGTATTAGAGGCAGTACTTTCGATGAAACACTTGTGCTAATTAATGGTATTAAAATGAGTGACCCACAGACCGGACATCATCTTTTAAATTTTCCGCTAAATATCAATAATGTGCACAAAGTAGAAGTGCTAAAAGGACCAGGAGCAAGAATATTTGGGCAGAATGCCTATGCCGGAGCAGTAAATGTTATCACTAAAGTTCCTGAAAAAAGATATGTGGAAATAAACGGTTTTGGAGGAATCGGACAAAGTGATTCTCAGGATAGTGATACTACTTTCTACGATTATGGCGTAAACATTGGATTTTCCATGCCTGGAAATACTTATGGACAATATCTTTCTCTTTCTCATACTGCATCAAATGGCTACCGATACAATACTGATTATGAAATGAATAATCTTTTTTATCAGTCCGAATTAAAAGGAATGGGAGGAAAATTCAATTTTCAATTCGGTTATACAGATAGGAAATTTGGCGCAAATGGATTTTATTCTGGAAATAATGAATATGAAGAAGTAAAAACAAGTCTGGTGAGTATGGATTATGAGAAAGTAGCTGGTGATTTATTTATCAAACCTAGAATTTACTGGAGAGGCAACAAGGATAATTACCTTTTTCACAGGGAAAACCCTCAATGGTTCAATAATGTGCATTTAACCAATGTTTATGGTGGTGAAGTGAATTTGAGTTACGATTCTAAATTAGGTGTAACAGGAGTAGGTTTAGAATCGAGATATGAATCCTTAGATGGATTGGAAAATGAGCAACATCCAGATGCACCTAACTCTTTACTTAATGATGATAGCCGCTATAATTTGGGACTATTTTTGGAACACAGATTTACTTTCAAAAAGTTTAGCATAACTCCCGGTATTTATATCAATCAACACAGTGACTTCGGATTTAAAGCTTTTCCCGGAATTGATATGGGCTATCAGCTGAATAATCTGCTAAAGGTTTATGGAAATGTGGGCAAAACTTATAGAGTTCCTACCTTTTTTGACCTTTATTATGCTTCAACAACTACAAAAACTTTTGGTGATCCAAATCTAAAACCAAGTGAAGCATGGATGTATGAAGTAGGTTTAAAGGCATTTGACAAAGGGATTTTAGGAGAAGTTAATTATTTTATTCAAAATGCTGAAAATACAATAGATTGGGTGAATGACCCTGCTAATCCAGATGTAAAATGGCAGGCGGTTAACTTTTCGAATGTAAATAAATGGGGAATTGAAACTTCCTTTAGTATAGATTTCCAGCAAAGAATTGGAAAAGGGGCTATCCTAAAGAAAATATCAGCAAGTTATGTTTATATCAACTCCGATTTGCAGGATAGTCAGTTCAAATCTAGATATGCTTTGAGTCATTTGAAACATCAGTTTATTTTCGGTATCCATCATAAAATAGCCAAAAACATTTACAATTCTCTCAAGTTCAGACATTTATTCCGGCCTCTATTTGATGATGATAGTATTTTAGAAGGAAATACTAACCTGGATAACTATGAAGTATTGGATATGAGAATTTATTGGGAAAAAGCCAATAAAATGGTTTATCTGGAAGCGACAAACTTAACCGGCTCCAAATATGTGGAAGTTGGTCAAGTACTGATGCCAGGAAGATGGTTTAGGGTTGGTGTAAAATTCAGATTCGAATATTAAGATTTAAATAGTAATTCAAAATTAACCGTGTATTATTTTGCCATAAAAGACTGATGGAGAGATTGCTATTTCTCGAAAATAATAACACAGGTGCTTAATTTTCAATTAGGATTTTAATAAAATGGCAAGTTCCAGAGATTCTTGGATTGCCATTTTATTTTCCTTAGTTAACTGGATATCTTCAAACCCTTCCTTTCCCCAAAGCCTTACATATACAGGTTTGTCCATTTGTGTTGAAATTTCTCTGGCAATTGAAAAATCTTTTTCACCAGTTAATTCTATTGTCTCCCAAACTTCCACCATCGTAGATTTATTAATAGGCACTTCAATTTTAACCACCGAACTATCGTAAACATTCTCCCCTATTTTCACAAAAATTCTATCGTGCAAAATCCTCCTATTCCCATAATATTGACTTACCAAACTGAATTGTCCATTCTCATTTACCCTTGCCTTTAAATTATTCATATTCTGATCCGATTGCTCCCATTTTTTATGGATATACCATGAGGAATCGGAATTAGGGTTAGATTGGATCGAAAAATTAGATAGCAGTTTTTCGATCTTTTTCTGATTAATATCAACTATAATTGGTTCAATAGGAGTTAACTCTTTATCCTCATTTAAACCGTTCCTTTCTTTCTCAAAATCAGCTATTAATTTTACTTCTTCTAAATGAAACAGATAACCAAATACCATTAATAGTAATAAAAGAATAGAGAATATAAATTTTATTTTCATGGGTTTAATTTTTAGCAATTCGGGAAATCTCCAAAATAAAACTCCTTTACGAAATCACTTCTATATTAATAAGTTTTTATTTTTAGCGATTATAAAGTTTTACAATTCACATTTTTTACCTTTTCACGGAAAACAAAGGTAGTCTTTAGCTTTAATGGCAGAAAATGATCAATATATATCAGAATAAGGAAAAACTCAAGTGGATAATTGTAGGAGTTGCTTTTTTATTGGGAATTTTTTCCATCATCTATACTCAGATTCTTGTTCAGCAACTGGCAGAGACAGAAAGGAAACAAATTGACCTTTTTGCTAAAGCTTATGAGTTTATTATTCTTTCTGAAAATGATGAAGAATTCAATTTTGTACTTACTGAAATCGTATTTGCAGAAAACTCCATTCCTATCATTTTGGCGGATTCTCTGGGACCTTTTGATCATAGAAATATAACAATGCCAGAGCTTTCTCCCGAAAAAGAAACAGAATATTTAAAAAAGGAAATTCTGAAAATGAAAGAGGAGTATCAACCTATAGAAATAGATTTGAATGATGCCAAAAAGCAATATATCTATTATTCCAACTCCCCTGCTATTGTTCAAATAAAGTACTTTAATTATGTCCAGATCACAGGTATGTCCATTCTGTCTATTTTGGCATATTTTGTATTTAGCTCTGCCAGAAGAGCTGAGCAAAACAGAGTTTGGGTTGGTTTAGCCAAGGAAACAGCCCATCAACTTGGCACTCCAATTTCCAGTTTAATGGCATGGATAGAGTTTTTCAAATCAGACCCCAACTTTGACCAATCCATTATTCCGGAAATGACAAAAGATATTAAACGGCTGGAAATGATTACTTCCAGGTTTTCAAGTATAGGTTCTGAACCTTCATTAAAGGATGAAAACTTATTGGAGGCAGTAGAAAATATCATTGGCTATTTGCAGAAAAGGGTTTCCACTAAAGTTAAATTCATTATCACGCCAAAATTCGATCATGAATTATTTGCCAAACTCAACGTACCACTTTTCGAATGGATTATTGAAAATATTTGTAAAAATGCGGTAGATGCAATGGGTGGCACTGGAAAAATAGAAATCTATCTGAAAAATTCGAAAGATGGAAGGTTTGTCATTCTGGATATCAATGATAATGGTAAAGGGAT
>JAHQVQ010000198.1 GCA_019634305.1 Flammeovirgaceae bacterium
CAGGAGATTGCAGCCGATGCAGCAAACAGTGCTTTAAACCAAACCAGAGGTTCGGTCAATACTCCCCTTGGTTCCATCACCGTGGGAGCAGGGAAGAAAAAAGTCAATGATCCGGTAAGGCATATTAACAATAAATATAAGCTCATCCTAAAAAATAAGTCATGATGAAATTTTTCATAACAATCACATTTATCGTAGCCTTTTTAGCAGGGGCAAATGCTTATGGAAAAGCGGAAAATGATACGGTTTATGTGTCTACCAAAACCACTTCCTACATTTATTTTCCGGACTCTGTAATTTTCTACGATTGTATTCTGACCAGAACCATTACCATCAATGGGGTAGAAGGGAAGAAGGTGCAGGCGGAAAAAAGAGGAGGGAACCTGCTCTATTTATTTTCCAATGTGGCCAGTTTTGAAAGTTCCAGTATTCTGGTAGAAACCCTTTCAGCTCAATACATTTTTACTTTGGTTCATCGGGAAAATCCCGAACAGATTGTCTATCATTTTAATCCCCATCAGGCGACTAAAATCAAATCCAAAATGGTGACACCACCAGCTGTACAGGTGGCTACTCCGATAGCGCAAAATGTGGTGAAAAATGAGCCTGTTCCCAATGTGGTTGCAGCTACTACTAATATTCCTGCAACGGTAATTCCTTCCACTTCAGCACCCATTGATATGGCTGAAAAGTGCGAAGCGATTAAGGAAATGAAAATGGATGATTACATCAATGGGATTTATGATGAGAAAATAAAAATGGCCCTCACCGATATTTTTACAGATGACCAGTACATGTATTTTTCAGTCTACATAGCCAATGAAGCCAATGTGCTCTACAGCATCAATACCATAGATTTTTTCACCAGACAAAAAAGCAAGATCAAAAAAGAAACCCAACAAATCACCAACCTGATTCCCTTATATCCCGATCAAAATGGGATAGAAGGCAAGAAAATCAAAAAAGGAAAGCCGATAAGACTAGTCTTTGTTTTCGAAAAATTCACCATCCTGAAAGATGAAAAACTCTTCATCAAACTAAATGAAAAAGGAGGAAACCGGGATATCCAAATCAGCATTGCCAGTAAGGAAATTATTAATGCTGAGGTGATTTTTTGAGGGTTTGATCATTCTTAAGAGGAAAAGGACCTATATTCCTTAATGGTGAAAGTTCAGTTTTTTATTTTAAAAATAAGCCTAATTTACTATATTACTTATATTTTAATATTTTTTTTTGTGTGCGATTTTCATTATGTATATGTAAACTGAACCAAATATTGTTATTTAATGTTTGAATCTAGCGATATTTCTATTATTTCACTCTTTTTTTCCTATTCCTGATTTATTATGACCTCATGAGTATAAAAAATTTTAAAATTAAAGGGCTTGGCCTTTTGGAAGATATTGATTCTGTTCAGGTTGATGACTTTGAAAAATTTAATATTCTTTTTGGGTTCAATGGTAGTGGAAAAACTACTTTATCAAATTTATATAATCTTTTTTCTACGAACTCTATTTGCCCTGTCGAAGAAAAAAAATCCTTATTTAACGCTTATAAAAAAGATGAAAATTCTTTCGCTCAAATTCAATGGAATAGTAGAGAGAAACTGAAATTTTCAGCTACTTCCTTAGCTACTTCATTGAAGAAAATTTTTGTTTTCAACCAAAACTTTGTTAGTGATCATATATTTGATGGAAAATCTGGTAATGTTCAGAAATTCAATATATCTAGTACTACCCTCGAAAACCCTGAAATAAAGGCATTAACCTACGAAATAGAGAATAAAGAAGAAGACCTAAAAAAAAATCAATCATTAATTCAATCTTTTAAGATAAAGTACAATAGTTTTAAAAAAATCTATGGGGAACAATATCGTGAAAATTATCCGGGCAGAAAATTTACAGTTTCTGCTGATATCCCTCATTATGAGAAGGTTTCTATAAAGCCTATTGAAGGCCTTAAAAAGGATTTAAAAGAAAAGCTATCATTAAAAAATTCTTCTGAAGATAGTGAGTACGCAAAGTACAACCTACAGAGACTTAGGAAAATAAACTTTCAATCTCTTGATTTAAACATACCAATAATCAAAGATTTACTCAAACAAAAGATAAGTTCAATCGCCAAGGAAGCTTTTAAGAAAAATATTGAGGATACAGAGAAATATTTAAAGGAATATGATCTAGAAAAATCTTCCGAAATATCTGTCTCTAAGTGGTTTGCAAAAGGACATGTTATATTGCAGGCTCTTTCATCTTTTGAGGATGTTAATACTAAAATATGTCCTTTATGTAAGAGTGATATAACAGGCTCTATATCAGAGCTTCTTGTGGAATTTGAGGATTATTTTGATAAAGCGTATGATGAGTTTAAAGAAAAAATAGATAGAGCAATTGAATCTGTAAAAAAAGCAGAAGCTTCAATTCATCAAAACAAGGAAATGGAAATACATTTACCCATTTCAGGATCTAATATTATAGAAATATTTAACAAATTATTAAATCCTACAAAGACAATTCAAAAACTTCAGAGGCAATTAGAGAGAAAAAGCGATAAACCTAATCTTTCTGAAGATATTATTTCAGAGCTTTCCCAAGAAGTAACTAATTATAATTCTGAGATAACAAAACTTAAATCTTCCTTGGAGGAATTGATACTTAAATTAGAGGAATCCATAGATGATCCTGATATTATTAGAAAAGATGTTTTTAAAATATATCAGGATTTGCTTTTTAATGCATTAAATAATGATGATTCTGGAAATAACATAAAAAAAAATTCGGAAGCTATTCATCTTGTGGAGGTACTAGAAGATGATCTTAAGAATTTAAAAGAAAAGCTATCTCAAGAAATTAGAAAACTTAAAATTGAGGCTGCAAAGATTGGTGAATATCTAGAAAAACTGGGTATAACGCATTTTACAATTGATCTTGATCTTGATAAAACTGAAGACAATATCCATATAAACTATAAATCATCAAATGCTATAAAAAAACAGCTAAGAAATTCACTGAGTGAGGGAGAAAAGACAGCTTTAGCTTTTGCTTATTTTCTTAGCAAGATTAATACAGAAGTTTCTCATGATAAAAAAGGCGAGGTAGTTATAATTTTAGATGATCCAATATCAAGCCTTGATGATAACCGTATATATGACACTGCTTTTTTGATACAAAAAGAGTTTTTTGATTTCCGACAATTATTTATATTAAGCCACAATCTTCTTTTTCTTAAATACATCAACATCTTTTTTAAGAAAGAGAAAAAAAACTACCTGATGAACCAAGGGAAAATATCTAATCTTCCTGAAGCTTTAGCAAATTTCCAGAGTCCTTATTTTTATATGATTCAGTCTATCCAAGGTTTTTTAGATAAAAAAGTGTCATATGATGAAGCTCGTAAATATATACCAAACTATATTAGAAGAGTTCTTGAAACTTTTTTAAGTTTTAAATATGCTCTTTTAGCAAAAGGAAATAAAACTCCCGGGCTTGTAGATTTTCTTAGTCAGGATGAAATAATTGATATAGAAACTCTTCCTGAGCAAAAATCTGAAAGAGTATGGAAAGATAATTTTTTTGATAAACTATCCAATTTGAATAGAGTATGTGATGCTTTTTCTCATGGAAATATACAGAATTTGACAACAACAAATTATATTTCGGACCAATCACTTCAAAATGTATGTTTAGATGCTTTGGATATTATCAGATATCTTGATGGCCAACATAGTTTAAGCCATTTACAACTTGACCAACAAGTAGGAGAATAATCGACCATAAATAAAAGTCCTAGGTTAATAAATAATCTTTCGTAAGCTGATTTTTTAATCTAAAGGAAAATCGTGAGAGAAATACCTCACCATTTCCTAAATTAATCTTGTTTTATTAGTAGCAATCCTAAGAGGCTTTTTGTCATCTACTTAACCGAATGCATTCTATCCACTGGCTTACTTAGTACTTTTAAAATAAAACCTGGGAAGAAACGACTCATAAATTTTAATTGGCTGGCTTGTCCTGGACATATTTCGTATTTGTCCTTGGAAAAACCTTTTAAAAAGGCAGTTACCATATCTTTTAATGGCATAGGGGTAGAACCTTTCATATCCTCTTCATCAAACTGAGAAAGTAATTCTGTATCGGTAGCCGGAGGTGCCAGTTCAAATACTTTGGTGGTTGTATTTTTTAACTGCGCTCTTAATGAAAGTGTGTAGGAATGCAATGCTGCTTTGCTGGCACAATATACAGGAGAAATAGGGAGCGGCATAAATGCCAAACCTGAAGATACAGTAACTGTGGCTGCATTTTTCTTTCCTTTTAACAAAGGCAAAAAGGCATCATTCATCCAAATGGTTCCTTTTACATTGATGTCTAGCTCTTTTGTTAAATCGTCATCAGATAGTTTGTGATCTTGTAAATTAATAGAGCACATAATACCCGCATTGTTTATCAATATATTAAGCTCTGGAAATTCTTTTTCTACTTGTTGATATAGCTTTTTTATATCCTCCAGATTACTCACATCACTTTTTATAGTGATTATCCCGTCCAATTCATCTTTTACTTTTTGTAATTTTTCGGCATTTCGCCCGGTAATAATGACTTTGTTATTTCTCTTTAAAAATTCTTTGGCCATTTCAAGTCCAATACCGCTTGAGCCACCAGTTATCAAGATTGTGTTTTCGCTTAGGTTCATAGTTGTCAGTTTTTCAGGCTAATCTAACTAATTTTTAAGCTTTTTAAGTAGTTTTACCGCTCCATAGGTGTAAATTAATTATGATTCTTATATAATGATTTTGCCTTAGAAATTGTATTGTCCTGATTTAAGACCTTACTCATCTCTCAAACTATCTACAGGATTATAGGTAATAGCTTTTAAACTCTGGCCACCAATGGCAACTAATGCAATAAAAAGCACCATTAACCCTGGTAGTACAAAATACCACCATTGTACTTCTATTTTATAAGCAAAGTTGCCTAACCACTCAGTAAGCACATAATTTGCAATCGGTATGGCAATTACAAATGCTATTAGAATAAGTTTTACAAAACTTTTTGAAAGCAAAAAAAGGATGTTTGAAATGGATGCTCCTAATATTTTGCGGATGCCAATCTCTTTAGTTCGGTGTTGTAAATTCAATGCAGTAAGCCCAAAAAGACCAAGACAAGAGATAAGAATTCCCAATATAGCAAAGTAGTTTACAAAGTCTTTCATCACCAATTCACTTTTATAAATTTGACGGTAATTTTGCTCTAAAAACCAATATTGAAGAGGAGCTGCTGAGGCATATTTTTTTTGAACATTCTCTAACAAGGCTATGGCTTCCTTTGTTTTATTGGAAGCTACTCTTACCATCATATAATTATGTTGTTGATTAATTCTAATAATTAGTGGTTTAGTAGAAGAGTAAATCGAACCAGAGTGAAAGTCTTTTACTATACCAATTATTTCTCCTTCTTGTCCCCACATACCAAAAGATTTACCTACAGGGTCTTTGATTCCCATTGCATTTACTGCAGCTTCATTCAAAATATAATTGGTAGAATCTTGTTTTATTGCCTTGTTAAATGCCCTTCCAGTTGCTAATTCCATTTTCATGGTTTTAAGAAAATCAAAATCAACCCAAAGATGATTGAATTCTATTTCTGTACCTTCGAGCTTTCCTTCCCAATCTACATTTATTACTGTGGAACCGACTTGTAAAGGAATTTGATTGGCAGATGAAACATTTGTAATACTAGTATGATTGGTCAATTCTTGTTTAATGGCTTCATAACTTTTATTACTTTCGCCTTCTAAAGCGAACATTAATAAATTTTCTTTATCAAGGCCCAAATTTCTTTTCATAATAAAATCAACTTGCTGATAAACCACCAAGGTACCTATGACCATAAGTATAGAGAGGGCAAATTGAAACAAAACCAGGCCTTGTCGAAATAAACCGGTATTAAACTTTGATTGAAAATTTCCATTCAAAACTTTCACTGGTCGAAAAGAAGCTATAAAAAAGGCGGGATAACTCCCTGCTGCCAAACTGGTAATAAAAAGTATTACTACTAAAATTAACCAATGTTGTGGGGTATTGAAATTAATGTTAAGTTGTTTTTCGGTAAGTTCATTAAAAGTGGGAAGTAATATATAGGAAAGAATTAAAGCTACTATAATTGCTAGAAAAGTTAATAAAAAAGCTTCTCCAATAAATTGGGTTACCAGTGATCCTTTGCGAGCACCTATCGCTTTTCTAATACCTACTTCTTTCGCCCTTTTTATAGACCGTGCGGTGGCTAGATTGACAAAATTGATACAAGCCAACATTAAAATTACTAAAGAAACTATGGAAAATAATATCACATATTTGATCCTACCGCCAGTATTCACTCCATTTTCAAAATTAGCATAGAGGTAACTTTTGGCAAAAGGAAAGAGGAATGTATGCGCATTTTTATGGTGACCTTCATTTCGGTAATTTTGAATAACATATTCAATTTTCTGATTAAAAGGTTCTAGAGCAATATTTTCTTTAAGCTTTACAAACATTTGATTGTTGTAATTTCCCCATTCTTTATTGGCAGGATAAACCTCTAAGTAATATTCCATAGGAATTAAAAAATCGAACCTAAAAGAAGAGTAAGTAGGAGGGTTTGCAGCTATTCCAGTGATGGTTAAAAGGTCTCTATCTTCTAATAAAATAGTTTGCCCTAATACTTTTTTTTCTCGCCAATTATTACCAAAAAAACTTATTGCAAATTTTTCAGTAATCACAACTGAATATTTTTCCTTTAGGGCATTATCTGGATTTCCTTGTATTAGTGAGAAATCGAATATGTTAAAAAACCCTTTGCTTGCAAAATAGCCTTCCTTTAATAGCTTTTTTTCTGCTTTAGAAAATACTTGTTCATTTCCCCAGGTTACCAAAGTAGTTTCTTCTATTTCAGGATAATCTTCTGTCAGTTTTTCTTCTAAAGGCTGTGGGCTACCCCACCATGTATTCACACTACCATCAGGATATTTCATATTTACCATTAAGCGGTGAATATTATCCACATCTTTATGGAACTTATCAAATTTTAGTTCATCTTCCACCCAAATGAAGATTAAAACACTACAAGTAATACTTATTGATAAACCGGAAATATTGATAAAAGCGAATTTTTTTTCCCTCCATAATCTCCTTAATGCAACCTTTAGATAATTCCGGATCATAGTAAAATAATTAAAATGTCTTTCTAAGGAACGCATTGCCGCCTTAGTTAACAAATTATTTGCAGCGTTCCGATACTATCTTGCAGTAAAAAGAATTTAGTGTTGGGTAACATTTCAATTTTTTAGATTTCTTATATAGGGAGCAAATCATCATTATTCCTCTAAGGAGTTATTCTTATCCGGCAGTTGTTGGATGATAAGAAGCAAATAATTTGGTTCAGCATTAAAGTTTAATTAATACCTGATTTCTATCCAAGAAATCAACAATTCAACGATTATTAATAGTCTAGTCAGAGTGATTTTAAAGGAATAGCTATAACTTTACACTAGAGTAATTTTTTAGCTAAAATCAAATGGAAAGTAAACCAATTCCTGAGGGTTTCCAGGAATATATCATGACAGAGGAGGAGTATGAAGAGATTCTTTTATTGACAGCGGGGAATGATTATGGGCTGGTGGAGAATAGTATATTAATTACTTTTTGGAAAAAGTTAGCCGATAAGTATAACTTTGAGTGGCACACCGGGGAAGAAAGTCCTAATGGGGGAAAGTATTTCCTGGCTGTTCCTAAGAAGGATTGAGGCAGATGTAAATGTAATCAAGTATTCAAAAAAACCTTTCAAAATAACACTATCCCATCTAATTTTTTCACCTAAACTGATCATAAAGTATGATAGTAAATAATCAAAAAATAGGTGATATTTTTATCCCTGAAAAATGTATTGTAATAAAAAATATCGAGTCTGTTTTAGAGAAGGAATTTAATATTTGTGAGGGTTTTAACGAGATCACTATTTATGAAAAAGAGTCAATAATACTGGAGACTAACGCAGTTAGAAGATTATGTGAAGAAGATAAAGGACTTGCAAAAAGTTATTGGATAGGAACAAAAAAAACAGGGTTAGTACCCGGTGAAATTAATTGGAAAAAAATGGTTGTAATAGCCAATCTCGACTTTGATGTACCCATATGTTTAGATTTCCAAAATGATGAGAAAAATCCTGAAATTATTTGGCTTAGCGGTAAAGGAGGGTGGGAGAAAATATGTGATCATCATCAAAAATTTCTCAAAATATTAGGTATCTAAACCTGTTGATTGGTTTTATTTCTCAGTCCGTTATGCCAAATGGGCATCAATTCTTCTAAATTGTAAATTTTACTTACCTGTTATTGGATATTTTGGATTTTTATCACTAAATATGTAAAGTAATACTTACATTAACTAAATATTTTTTGATATAGGAAGATGCAGCATATACTTAATAACATTAAGAGGATCAGAGAAAGCCAAAAATTGACTCAGGCAGATATGGGAAAAGGCTTGGGTGTTTCGAGAGTTCAGTATACCAATATTGAGTCTGGTTCGAGTAGTTTAACCATGGATAGAATGCAGGATATTGCCAATATTCTGGATGTGGATGTAGAAAAGCTCATGCAAAAACCTGCTGCAAAAGTGATCTCCTTCGTCAATAGAAAGGGTGGTGTGGGCAAGTCCACGATGACTGTTTTGTTTTCAGCGGCTCTGGCGGAATGGACTAATTATAAAGTTTTGGTGATTGACACGGATTCTCAATCTACTGTGGCCAGATTAGCAGAGGAAGAAGAAATTAGTTTTGATGTGATGTCATTTAATTTTGATGATAGTCATACCCCCATCAGAGATTTTCTGAAATTAATAGAGCGTAAATCCAAAGAGTATAATTTAATCTTAATTGATACACAGGGAAGTTTTTCGGATGGACAGGCGACCAATACTATTTTATCCGTCTCTGATGTTTGCGTGATTCCAATTCAGGCCACACAACCAGCTGTACAGTCCACTTTAACCACATTGGTTTCCTTACCGGAAATTGCGGAAGGAAGAAAAGAAGAAGGCAAATCATTCCAGGCGTTGGGCATTGTCAACCAAAAAACCCGAACCAATGAACATAAAATTGTAAAAGACTTGGATGGGCAGTTTGGAATGAAGGTACTGGACAGTGCCTTATCGAATCTGGTTCGGTATCATCGGGAATTGGCGCTGGCAAAACCAATTTGTAATAAGGAAGATGAAGATGAATTTGTAGATTTGTTTAACGAACTGGTAAAAGAATTAGGCTTATGATGGATTTAAAGAAAATGACCCAATCGGCTCTTCAGGATAAAAAGAAGGGCAATACTTTACAAGACCTGACAAAGCTTCAGAATGAAAAGAAGAAGCATTTCATAGCTGTTGAGGAACTGGAAGTAGATGAAGTGTATCGTTCATTAATAAGGCATCAGACCCCTGAGGAGCAGGAACAGCTCAAGACATCAATAGCAGAGGAGGGGATAAGAGATGCGCTGGTGGTTTATGAAAGAGATGGCAGGTTTGTAGTTGTGGATGGGCATCATAGACTCAAAATGGCCAGAGAAATGGCGATTGATACAGTGCCTATTCAGGAGATGCAATTTGCCAATCAGGATGAGGCCAGAATCTGGATGTTGAGGAATCAGTTGGGCAGAAGAAACCTTGGTGATGCAGAAAGGATTGATATTGCTTTGAAGTTAACCGAGTTCATGGAAAATATCGGTTTGGAGAATCAGAAGAAGGGAAAAGACCTTAGTGCAAATTTGCACAAAGGTGGAAAAGTGCAGAAAATTGATCGTTTGCAAGAAGCTTCTGATATTGCCAAAGTAAGCCGTAGGAATGTTGCCAAGTACAAAAAAATACAGGATTCTGGTGATGAAAAATTGATAAAGGATGTAGTAGAAGGAAAAAAATCCATTCATAAAGCACACACAGAAGTTACCCAAAAACAGAAGCCAGTCAAAGCTAAGAAACCAGCGAAAAAGAAATTCAACAAAAAAGTAGAAATCATTTTCGAAAAAATGGAGGCCTGGAAAACAGGGGAACTTTCAAATGAAGAGATTAAGGAATTTATAGAACAACACCTGAAAAAATAACCTATACACAGCCATGGAATTAATAAAAATATATCAGAGGAATTTAATTGATGCGAGGGAATTATGGGAATTCTTGGGAAGCAAAAGGCAGTTTGCCAATTGGATAAAAAAGAGGATTGAAGAATGTGATCTGATTGAGAATAAAGATTATTTTACGTTTAACAAAATTGTTAAACGTTCCAGAACCAACGAATATCACCTTACACTTACAGCAGCTAAGGAGATGGCGATGATGGAGCGTAATGATAAAGGCAAACAGGCACGCAGGTACTTTATTCAGTGTGAAGAAACTTTGATCCAGTTAAAGGAAAACAAAAGGTTCGCAGCATTTTCAGAGTTAGAAATAACAAAGCAAAAATTCAAAGACACCCTTTCAGCAAAAGGCCTCAGCGAGCAGGATTATATCGAAATTGACACAGAGGGAAAAAAGGTATTAATGAATGGGAAAGTATTAGAAGATCAGTTCCTTGAAACCGTACTAATGAAAGCCAGAGACCTGGCCACCCACATTACCCACTACAACACCGTAGCACACGAATTAAACGATTCTGAGGCCATCAAAAAAGAAAACAGGGAAAACCACTCCAACGTAAGAGGAAACCTGATAGAAAAGGGTATAGTGCCTGAGAATTTGCCAGAGAAGGGTGATGTTAAGAAGTTGGAGTAGGGGAGGGGAAGTTATAATAATATCAGTACAATTTTAAAAATTAATATAGCTTGGAAAAGGAATAATTTTCTATGGTTTATAGGTATAGACCACTTGAGTTTCTATCTTTTTTTGCTGGAAAATTCCATCAACATCATAAATATGTATACTTATAGATCTTTTTCTGTTTTTAAGAAATAAAAGAACCTCTTCACGTGCCCACGCAAATTCCTCAAGGAAATTGTTAAAATGTCGTCCCTTTAGTTTTGCTTGGTGAGCTCTTTCTAAATCCAGTTTAGTAAATTCTTTAATTTTATTTTTTTGCTCTAATATTATGGCGATATCAATATCAGAAATAGTTTCTTTGTTAGATAAATAACTTCAAAACAACCTTACTTTTAGAACTCTGTAAAGATA
>JAHQVQ010000199.1 GCA_019634305.1 Flammeovirgaceae bacterium
ATTTAATGAGGATGTTTTTTTCTCTACCTTAATTAGCAATTAAAACTTAAGTTATTTTCAAAAAACTTTCCTGACCAAATGTATTTGGCTTGTCAGGTCATTTTATTTACTTAATATTAAAGTAATGAAAAGTAGAGAAATTCCGATAAAGCTTCAGGGGGAACAAGCTATTAAATTGTGAGACTGAAATTCTTTGCAAAAAAAGTGAGAGTATCTTTTTTCCATAACAAATGTAAGTGTTGTAGTTTTAATAATTGTTTCAGTTAATGTCTACTTAATTAAGAAATAGTCTAAAATTTTAACTTAAAACCTACTCCTTAATATTAATTTCTTCTTAGTTGTAATAATTGTGACCTGAATGTAATATTCAATTCATATCTCTCCAAATATTATCATAAGGTTTTTAGTTTATTTTAAAATATCCCCCTAAATGGGGTAATTTAACATCCCCCATTTAGGGGTATTGGTACTCTAAAATTAAAATAACCACACAAATCTCTATATCAATTACCTATTTGGGTTATATCACTTTAATTTACAAAAATTAAATTTTCAGACCTAGCTTTATCCTCTAAAAAACAAGTTCCCAAAGTAAATACAGATATTAGAATTTCTTAAAAGTCATTACCCAATTTTAAAATGGTTAAGTAATAAGGCGGCAGCTCCAAGAACTGCAATATCAGAATGATTGGATATGATCAATTCCATTTTCTTTAACTTATTTTTGAAAACAAAGTGATTAATCTGTCTGGTAAAGGATTCTTCAAAATACTTGTAGGCTTTGCTAACAAATCCTACAATAATAATTGCTCCAGAGCAAGAATATAGATCGCTGAAAGTAAGGCATCTCCTAAAGCCTCAGCCAAAATTATTAAAGGGGGTAGCTAATAACGCTTAGGGAAGCCCCCCAATCGATTTCAAAAATTTTCTTCTATTCTTTTTCTTTGATATGATGATATTCCTTTTTGATTAGAGATTATATACTATTAAGATTGGTATGGATGAAAATAGCCAAAATCTAGCAAATGATTAATTGCTTATAATGGCCTTTTCCACAGGCAAAAACTATAAGTTTTTCTACCTAAATAGATGTGCAGAATTAAATATACTTAATAAGTGACACAACTTTTTGATAATGAGATAAAAGTACTCAATATAAAATAGTACTGGTACTTAGTATTTTTATTTATATAATCTCTATTATTAATAATTATATAGATTCGCAAATTCCGAATATACTTCCTCAATTTACGAAAAATATTATTTATGCACCCGTGCTCCACACCGGGCACTATTATTTGGGAGAAATAGTGATCTCTCTATAAGTTTTTTATGGCAAAATAATACATGATCCATTTTGAATTGCTCCTAGTTTACCAGATAGGCAGGTTAAGTCCGCTATTTAAAATGAAAAAGGTTCGGATAAATACCCGAACCCTACAAATAATTCTTTCACAATGTATGATCTATTCCTTTAACTGGGGAATCTCACTCACTATAATTTCTAAATTCTCCAATCTCTTTTTTAATTGCTGATTCTCGATTTTTAAAGTATTTAGTTCCTTTTTATCTCCTGTAGTTAAACCACCAGATTTCATATTCATCCTCTTCACAGTAATAAAACTACCACAAAGAATAGCAACTATTGGTATGCATAAGGCTATAATTCCTTCCATGTTTATCTTATTGAAAATTTTATATCTCAGGCAAGTTAATAGATGAACTATTAAAATTCAACTAATTATATTCGATTAGCCTATCTTTTCCACCACAGGTTATATGTTTTGATGAATAAAAAACAAGGAGCTTTAAAATCCGAAAGTTAAATTCTGGAATTATTCCCAAATGGGTTTTAATGACAATATTTCTACTTATGCAGGAAAGGATCATGAAGTTTTAATGATTAATCTATTACAAAGCATTGAATTACCTCCAACTTATGGATTTAAAAGTGCTCTAGTGGAAGTAAAAAGAATGAGTATTCAGAGATGTTTGGGATTTCCGCTCCTGAACAATTAAAGAAAAAATTGATAAGAACTGCCCGATTAACTAGAATGGATAATGAGTTGGCAAAATATGAAAAAGCTTTCGGGAAGAAATGCCAAAAAGAAGACAATACTAATATGGTATTGCTTTGGAACAATGGTTTAGGACTTGTAAAACATGAAAGGATGTTGGCGGAATTTAGCAAGTCATTACTTAGGGTTGCTTTAAAACAAGTAGTTGTACAGGAAGCTGCAAAAGAAGATCAGGGTTTAAGAATTGCCTTACAAGTAATTGGTGCAGTTATAGAAACTGCTGACAGCAGGAACTAGCAAACTATCCCTCACAGTATTTACTATACAAGAGTTCCAATAAGTAATCGGTCAAATTTTAAATATATTCTATTTTGCCACAACTGATTGATACTGAGATGTCATCGCTCTATATAAATTAGTGCTGGCACTTAGAAGAGGGGAATCAACACATAAAAATTGCCATGGAAACAACTGGTGGGCAAACTACTCAAAAGGGAATCAATGTGGAAGGAGTGAAAGATCAGACAGTTGTTGTTCCCAATTTTTCAATGGATGATAGAAATAGTCCGCTGCAATAATTATTGAAAATACAGGAATAAAAAAGGGAAGTATGATGCTTCCCTTTTTTATTTCCAAACATTTCTCTAGCTTTCGGATTTATGAAACTATGGAAATTATCATAAAAACAAAAGTTGGGCAATCTGTTCAGGAAGTATGGAATGGCTTTAATCAATCACTTCTATTAAAACTTAATCCTCCACTCCCAAGGGTTAATATAAAAAAATTCGATGGTTCACTCAAAAATGATGAGGTGCATTTAGAGTTGGATTTAATTTTTTTCAAACAACAATGGAAAAGTTTAATTACAGAAGATTTCCAAAGTGATGATGAAATGTATTTCATAGATGAGGGTACTCAACTTCCTTTTTTTATTAAGTACTGGAAACACAAGCATTTGATGCAGAAAAGTGGTGATGGCACCAACATCATTGATCACATTAAATTTAAAACACCTTTCATATTAATGGATTTCATTTTTTATCCTTTGCTCTATTTTCAGTTCCTTTACAGAAAACCAATTTACAAAAAGGAATTTAAACTTAATAATGTCTGATCAAATAGAAAAAATAGCATTTATTGGTTCTGGAAACGTGGCATGGCATTTATCTCAGGCCTTCCAAAAATCTGGTTTTACCATCACTGAAGTCTATTCTCAAAAAATTGAAAATGCTAAAGCACTTTGCCAAAAATTAGATGCCGGAATACCTAAAAATGATTTAGATTTTTCAGAAAGTAAGGCTCAACTAATTTTATTATCAATTAAGGATGATGCTTTACAAGAGTTAATCAAACAATTAAAACTATCGAAGGAAACTCAACCGATAGTGGCTCATACTTCAGGTTCGCAACCCCTTTCTATTATTTCAAATTACTTTTCCAATTCTGGTGTTTTTTATCCACTTCAAACTTTCTCCAAAAACAAAAACATTGATCTTTCTAGCACTCCAATTTTGGTAGAGGGAAATGATAAAGGGAATGAACAAAGAGTACTTAAATTGGCACAGAGAATTTCAGGAAATGTAGAATTGGTTGATTCAAAAGCCAGGGAATCCTTACACATTGCAGCAGTTTTTGCCTGCAACTTTTCAAATCATTTATTTACCATAGCTGGGGAAATTCTAAATGAAAAACAACTTGATTTTGGCTTACTAAAACCACTAATTACGGAAACAATCCAAAAGTCTTTTACCAACTCCCCTCATTCTGGACAGACAGGTCCTGCCATACGAAAAGATGAGGAAATCATTCAAAAACACTTAATGGGTTTAAAGGAAAATGCTTCTTATCAACAACTCTATGAGTTATTAACAAGAAGCATTCAAAAGCATTCTTAAAAATTATTGGTGATTATTTCACCCTTAATTTTTCTCCTACTGAGATCGTATCTTCAGTTTTAGTGTTTAATCTTTTCAACTGTGAAACACTCACATTATATTTCCTTCCTATTGAATACAAAGTCTCACTTTTCTTCACCGTATGATAAACCTTTCTGGCAGTTGCCGGAGCAGAATATGTCGGATTAGAAGTATTCTTTGGTTCAGGGTTACTAGTTAACTGAACATTAATGGTGGAAGTACTATTAGCAGGCAATGCCTGGAAAGAAGGATTAGAATAATAATCATCATCAGTAACAGCTTCATTCATTCCCTTATAAGTTCCTAATCTATTTGGAGGTAAGGAAGTAGGAGTTGAAGTTTGAATTGGTGTGGCTACAATTACAGAATTATTATTAGTAGTAGGAGCAGAAACCTCTGAAGGATCTATATAATCTACTACTAATTTTGTCCCAATTAACATTCTGTCTGCCTTAGAACCATTCATCCTTTTAAGTCGATCTATATTGGTTCCATATTTCCTGGCAATTGCATATAAAGTTTCCCCATTTCGAACTGTATGGTACTGAGCCACTTTATTCGATTTAGGCTGATAAGTCTTTTTAGGTTTCGTAGATGCCATCTTCACCTGAGCCTTAGGTTGAGTATTCCTAACAGGCTGATTTTGATTATAAGAAGGCACATTATTGTTAGCAGGTTGATTGTAAGTATTATTATAACCTGCTGGCTGATTGTATCGGGGTTGTTGCACTGGTACACTAGCCACATTATTTGTTGGAGTAGTACCCGGCTTCACCACTAATTGTTGTCCTGTATAAATATCAGTACCAAATGGAATATTATTCCATTTTCTTAATTCATCTACTGAAACACTATACTGCGCTGCTAAAGCAAAAATATTATCCGTATTTTTCACTACATGATATTGTGCTTGTGTAGCAGCCTGATTTTGTTGTGAACCAGCTGGAGTATTATAATAAGTAGTTCCAGGATTAGCAGTAGCTACTTGTGGATTCGTGTTAGGATTACTTCCAGCTGGAAGTAAGAAAGTAGCTCCTTCATTATTACTAGCATTTGCAGGTTGGAAAGAATTACCCGAATTGTAATTTGAGGCTGGAACTGCAGTAGAATATGCAGGGTTTCCATAAGCCACATTATTACTATTATTATTTGCATAAGCCTGATTTACTCCTGCAGGGCTTCCCTGGCCAACAACTAAAGATTGTCCAACACTGATTTCATCACCTACCAGGTTATTCCAATCTCTTAAGTCATTTACTTTGATATTATAATCTCTGGAGATTTTATAGAGTGTTTCTCCTTTCGAAACCGTATGTGTTTTTGAAGAAGAGGCCACCGGCTGTCCATAAGTGCTATTATTTGAGGCCATAATTCCACTTGGATTACTTACATAAATCTGCTGACCAACCTCCAGGTAAGTACTATTACTTAGTCCATTCCATGCAATTAAATCCCTTGCCGATACTCCATAGTTTCTGGCAATCCCATAAATTGACTCTCCTCCCTGCACTACATGAGTTTGTGCATTTTGCTGGCTGGTGGCATTCCCGGCAGCAGCATAATTAGGATTATTTCCTGTAAATAGGTTTTTATATTGAGGATTAGTATTTCCCTGACTTCCTGCTGGAACTGAATAGTTAGGATTATTTCCAGCCACATTAGAGGAAGGTAAAATTATCCCCGTTTCTGGATCATTCCCTAAATTAGGATTTTGGTTTGATACCTGATTAATTGGAATGATCTCCCCATTTGGACCAACCCTGTAAGAAGGCTGATTACCATTTGGTCCAGCCCGATTAACAGCCACTTCTGCTGCCTGAACTCTTAAAACATCATCCTTCTTTAAAGTAATGCTTTGTAGTTTATTCCAGTTTTTCAAGTCCAACGCTGAAACATTATACGCTTTTGCAATGGAGAAAATAGTTTCTCCTTCTTTCACAGTATGATATTTCGCATTAGGATTGATTTTATTTCCATCCTTGGTTTTTGCAATACCTGCAGAGGTGGTAGTTTTCACAGGAGGTTTACCTTCAATAAACCTGTCCCATGGACCAACTTCAGATTTCATATCCTTTTCGGTAAGGGCTACTTTTTCTACTGGAGCATTTTTGCTTCTTTTTGATTTCAGATACATTTTTCTCCCAACCACAACATTCTCAGTGGGAGCCATCCTATTCTTACTTAAAAGAGATTTTTTCTTTATTCCATAAATTTGGGCAACATCCCAAAGCGTTTCTTTAGGTTTTACAATATGATATTCTACCTGACCACTACCTTTTTTCGGTTTTAAATAATACACAGCTCCTTCTACCAGATCATCTAGAAGTACGGGAGAAGTATCATTATACTTTGCGAATTTATCTTTACTTAAATTTGCAAAAGCCAGAAGATTATTTACATTTTGATTGGGCCTGGCAATGATAGCCGGAATACCATTAGCATTTACCTGTATAATGGTATCACCATTGTAAACCTTATAGGTTTTATTCGCTATTCTCGGATATAAATCCTGATTCGGATTCATTTGGTTTTGTGCTTTCTCCCAATTCAGCAGGTTGCCAAAGGAAACAGAATTAGCCTGACTAATGTTTAAAATTAAAGTCAAGCTGAATGCAAGAAGAAAAGCATACCTTAAATTCTTCATGTGCTTAAATATTTATCAGAAAAATGGTTTTATACAAATATAACAAAAATAATATCTTTAACTTTTTAGAAAGTCTTCGTATTATTACATTTTATACGGCAAAAATCATAAAAAATTGATTTTGTGTTAATTAAATTTACGAATAATTGTACAATTTAGAGTTATTGAAATTCTAAAAAAATAATTAAAATGGCAATATTTTAAGATTTTATTTTTGAAGCCATTAAAATTCCATCCCTAATAGGCAGGATTGTTGTGGTAAACCGTTCATCATCCAACACCTTTTTATTAAAAATTCTGATGGCCTCTGTATCTTTATCATTAAAGGTTTCATTATAGGCTACCTTTCCACTCCAGAGCACATTATCTGCTAATATTACCCCTCCCACTTTAACTTTATCAGCTACTAAATCGAAGTAATTAGCATAATTTCGTTTATCAGCATCAATAAAAACTAAATCAAAGGTTTCCGCCATTTCGGGAATTATTTCCAAAGCATTTCCAATAATACGTTCTACCTTTTGGCTCAGTCCAGCCTTTTCTATATAACGCTTTGCCATCTCTTCTAATTCCTCATTTACCTCAATAGTATATAGCTTACCTCCTTTTTTTAATCCTTGGGCAAGGCAAATAGCAGAATACCCGGTAAATGTTCCTATTTCCAGGATTTTTTCCGGCTGCATCATTTGTGCAAACATAGTGAGCAAAATACCCTGAGTATTTCCAGAAGCCATTTGAGGAGCTAAGGTATTCAGGTGAGTATCCCTTATCAATTGAGCTAATAAATCAGGTTCTTCAGTAGTGTGCTCATCAATATATTGACTTACCTGAGCATCAATAATTTCAATATTCTTTGGCTTTTTCATAAATAGTTTAATGACTGATAATCTATACCTTATGGAATTAAATATTAATACAAAGTTATTTCATGTAAAAAATACACTGATTATATATTAATAATGTGTATATTATTTTGCAAAAATAAAAATATATATTTATTTTAAAGGATGAATGAATCCATTACTACCCAAATTTTTGTAAACAATGAATCTGCCATTATTTTCGAAATTGCTGCAGAAAACATTGTGTTTGTTATGGTAAAAGGAGACCTTACCGGCACTTCCTTTCGCCAAGCCGGTGCAAGCCTCATTGGAGTGATTGAAAAAAATAATACTTCAAAGCTATTG
>JAHQVQ010000200.1 GCA_019634305.1 Flammeovirgaceae bacterium
AGATGATTTAGGCTTATCTTCACAACAAATAAGTGAGATAAAAAAGCTACAAGTATTTGGTATTCAAGTAGATGAGTTATGGTCTTTTGTGCAAAACAAAAAACGTAAACGTAAGAAAGCAGCACAAAAGTTTTGGAATAAAATTCCTCAGGCTCTACGTAGTTGTAATTTTGAAACAGATCATTGGGAAGCTTATCATAGTATTATTCCACCTGATCAACATAAAGTGGGTAAAGCCTTAACTTTTTATATTGAAGGGTTACAACCAGAATAATATCCCTGATATGATTAAGAGATTGGCAAGTTTTTCTGAATCCTACTATAATCTCATTGGTGGTTAATAATTTAAACTTTCACTTGTACTTTTACTCCCCATGCTCAAATCAATAAGATTTAATATGGATAATGGGTTGTTATAGTACTAAAAGGGTTGCTATTAAATCGGATTTTGTAAGTACCAGTACTATTTTATATTGAGTACTTTTATCTCATTATCAAAAAGTTGTGGCACTTATTAAGTATATTTAATTCTGCACATCTATTTATTTAAAAAAATGCTTTGTAATAAGGTGCTAAGTATAAAGTATTGAATGCTGGTAAATGAAAAATAATTTACCAACAAAATTCTGACCCTTTTCCAGGAATGGAAAGAATTGAATAGGCACCAAAAAATATGAAATCAGACAAGTATTTCTTCTTCCACTTTTTTTAGAAGAGAAGGATCGTCTTCATCGGGTTTAAGAATGAAAATACCTGGAGGTAAATCGAATGGTGGAGGGTTATCATCGGAATCATCCCAACCCCCATCTCCTCTGTCGTTGTCGCTATCATCTTTGGGATTAATTCCATTAGAATTGGCAGGTTTAGCTAGCATAAAGGCAATAAGGGCTAAGTAAACCATTGCTAAAAACATGGCATTAAAGATTATATACATAGAAATCGCTGGGTTTGACAAAATATCTAAAATTAATGATTAACAAATTTTAGTGTTTGTAGTTGATTGATTGTTTAAACAATTAAAAAATTCAGTTGTAATGACTGATATGGCGTTTTCCCAATCTTTAGCTTAGCTCCGTTCCTTTCATAAATATTAAATTGATTCTGCAACAGATTGTATCCGATATCTAAAAAATCATTGGTTCTTCAATTTAAATAGTAATTCAAAATTAACTGTGTATTATTTTGCCGTAAAAGACTGATAGATAGATTACTATTTCTCGGAAATAATAGCACGGTTGCTTTATATGAGACATAAGTTAAGAAATAAATTTTAGAAGTTCCAGTATTCTCCCAAAACAAAATTTCTGAATCAATGATGACGAATTTTTATTTATTGAAAATCAGGGATTTAGATATTTTTTGTTAAAAACGGGGTTTCACTTTTTTTCTGAAAAGCTTAATAGATGGTAAGAGTAAATGACAATGGCTAATTAGCATTTTGATAAATTTCAAAAAATTTTGCATCATTTTAATCAAGATTGCTCTTCTTTGCAAACTGATTAAATTTGGGAATTTAAGGGTGATTAAAACCTTTGAGATACAATCATTAATTTAATAATTACCGTGAATTATTTATTTGTTGGTTTAGGAAATATCGGTCCTGAATATAAAGAAACGAGGCATAATATAGGTTTTATGGTATTGGACAAACTAGCCCGGATGAAAGGAGTGGAATTTGATTCCGATAGATATGCCTTTACCACCGATTTTAAATTTAAAGGAAGAAAAATTACATTAGTAAAACCTACCACTTATATGAACCTGAGTGGCAAGGCAGTAAACTATTGGATGAAAACCCTTAAAATTCCAATCGAAAATGTAATGATTGTGGTAGATGATTTAGCCTTGCCTTTTGGAAGTTTAAGAATGAGAGGAAAAGGTTCAGGAGCCGGGCATAATGGGCTGCAGAATATTCAGGATATTTTGGGGCATAATAAATATCCAAGATTAAGATTTGGTATTGGAGATGATTTTCCAAAAGGAAGACAGGTGGATTATGTGCTCTCAGACTTTACACCCAAAGAAAGAGAAGAGGTGGACATATTTATTGACAAGTCATGTGAGATGTTGCTTTCATTTACAGCAGTAGGTATAAATCAAACGATGACTAATTTTAATGATTGAAAATTATAGTTTTAAAAAGAAACATCCCATTTAATTCTAAATTCCAGAAAATAAAAAAGGCCTTTTTGAAAAGGCCTTTTTAGAATGATAAAATTTATAATAAGGTAAATTAAGCAGGTTGGAGATTTTCATCTTTTTTATTTTTTTCTTCACTTTGAAATGCCTTCTTCAACCTTGCTACTGATCCAAATTTAATTTCTTTGTCAAATTCAAAGTTTTTAAATATGATTTCAATATTTCTTGTTTTCGCATTTTCCTTGAAATTATTCAGAATTTCCATTACATCATAATCGATATGGACTGTTCTGGTAGCATCAAGAATAACCTTCGTATTGTTAGGCAAATGATTAAGAGATTGAAGAATATTTGCTTTATTCAAAAAGGTAACCTCCTCTGAAAGTACAATTTTAATGGTTTCTCCTTCATGATGATCTTCAGGATGAAATAAATAAGGATTTTTATAATTGTTGTAAAGTATAAAAAATACAGCAACTACTAATCCTAACCCAATTCCCATAAGTAAATCCGTGAACACAATAGCTATAATGGTGACAAAATATGGTATATATTGTTTTATCCCCAACTTCAACATTGCTTTCATTACAGCAGGCTTAGCTAATTTGTATCCAACAACAAGAAGAATAGCTGCAAGACTTGCCAGAGGAATAAGATTCAAAAGATTTGGAATTGCCATAGCGCAAAGCAGTAAAAGCATACCATGAAATAATGCCGAAACTTTTGTTTTTCCTCCTGATTGAATATTTGCTGAACTTCTTACGATCACTTGGGTAACTGGGAGACCTCCGATTAATCCTGAAATTATATTTCCAATTCCCTGAGCCCTTAATTCTCTATTGGTTGGAGTAACCCTTTTATATGGATCAAGTTTATCAGTAGCTTCTACGCAAAGCAAGGATTCCAAACTGGCTACAATAGCAATAGTGATGGCAACAAAATAAATTTGAGGATTAGCGATTTGGGAGAAGTCTGGAAAGGTAAACTGGCCAAAGAATCCAATTATGTTTTCTGGGACAGGTAAGTTTACCATCTGATCGGATTTTAGGGCAAGTGATGGAATATTAAGAAAGGCCAAATTCAGCCCAATACCTGCCATTACTGCAACCAAAGGCCCTTGAATAATCTGAGTGATTTTAAATTTCTTAATAAAAGGTTGTTCCCATAATATTAAAATCGCAAGAGATAATCCTGAAATGATAATTGCCCCAATACTTAAGAAGTCCAACATGTAATAGAGTTCGGATAAAGTATTATGACCGTCCGTTTGCATGAATCCTAAATCACCTTCAAAATCTTTGTCATAGCCTACTGCATGTGGAATTTGTTTTAAAATAATAATAATTCCAATACCAGAAAGCATTCCTTTAATTACCGATGATGGAAAATAATAAGCAATAATCCCTGCCTTTAGAAAACCCAGTAATACTTGGATAAGACCTGAAATTAAAACTGCAAGTAAAAATGCTTCAAAAGACCCCAGGTCGGCAATTGAGGCAATAACAATGGCAATTAATCCGGCAGCCGGACCACTTACTCCTAATGGAGAACCACTAAAAAGTGTAACTACAATTCCCCCTACCATTCCGGCAATTATTCCCGAAAATAATGGAGCTCCTGAAGCAAGAGAAATGCCCAGACAAAGTGGGACTGCTACTAAAAAAACTACCAAACCTGCTGGGAGGTCGTTTTTTAAGTTTTTAAATACGCTTAAATTTTCTGTAGGTTTCATGCTCGATTTTAATAATATACTAGGACAAATAAATTAGTGATGATCTTTCAGATCTGATTTTTGCCTTTGGGTTTTTCCAAAGAAAATGTACTCAAATACCTGGGAAAGAATCGTTTTGAAGTTTCCATTCTGTCATAACTGGTAAAAACAGAAAATCCTAAGTAAATCTAACTTAACTGAGAAGATCCTTTAATAAAAGAAGCTTTGGTCAGTATTGTATTAGAATATTATTAGGGAATGGAGTCAAAAAATTAGACTATCTGTTCAGGAGGAGGAGTAGGAACTTCTTCATGAGTAACCTCCTTTAAACTATATTGAAAGTGATAAATTTTTTCTAATTGACTTTCAAGGATACTTAGGTTTGTAAGTGATTTGCTGATCTGGGCTTTTTCTACCTGAAAAATATCTGTTTCAGCTTTCTCCTTTTCAGATTCGTTTTCAAAATCGAAATTGATTTCAATTTCTTCTATATCAAAACAATTTCCAAGAAAATGATCAATAGGAGAGCTGTTGAAAAGAATCATGGTTATTGATAAAAGAACCACAACCTTTTGCCATGAATGCAAAGGTTGGGGTGAATTTGTATCAATATGGTGTGTGATTTTTTCCAAATTTTATATTGAAACGTAATAATTGTAATTAATAATGTAAGAATTTGGGTAAAAGTACCTATTTCTTATTACAAAACTAATCGAAAAAAGTTTTATGATTTTTAATTTTTTTCTAAAATTGGATATGAATTGATCCAGTATTTATATTTGTTAACTGAAATAAGATCTATTTTCCCTCTGCTGCTTTCCTGAAAGCCTTTTTTACAAAGAATAAAAGTAAGTAGGTTATTAATACAAATAATACCAACCCAGGATAACTTTCTGCAGGAGGAATATCAAATATTCTGAAAAATTCAGCATCTTTTGCTACAATTGCAAAAGCAATTAAAATTCCCATAAGTGCCTCTCCTGTTATTAAACCTGAAGCAAACAAAAGACCTGCTTTTTCCCCAGTTTCTTTTCCTTTAATAAAATTCGTTTCACTTTTTTCTTTTTTCTGCTTATTAAAGTATTTGTTAACCAACCATGCCAAAATACCTCCAACAAATATTGCTGTATCTAATTCTAATGGAAGGTAAATTCCTACGGCTACAGCTAAAACTGGCATTCGGAATGTTGAATTTCTTTTGGCAAGATATTGATCTGCAGCAATGATAATGATTCCAATAACTCCCCCAATGGTAACCATATTCCAGGGTAAGTTTCCTCCGAAAATACCAACTGCTACACTCTGCATAAGAGCAGCCTGTGGAGCGGATAAAGAATTTGGATGTGCTGGAGTGGCAGGTCCCATTCCATAAGCTTCAAGCAAATAATTTAGCACCGGTGCCATCACTATTGCCCCAGCTACAACTCCCACTACCTGCATTATCTGTTGTTTGTATGGCGTACTTCCCAACACATATCCTGCTTTTAAATCTTGCATATTATCTCCAGCAATGGCGGCTGCACAACAAACTACTGCACCAATTAATATGACCCCAGCTGCCCCAGCTGCGGGCTCATTGGTTCCCAAAACTAAAGCTAATAAAAGTGCTGCTGATAATACAGTAGCTATCGTGACACCCGAAATAGGATTATTAGAGCTTCCTACCAACCCCGCCATATAACCGGCTACAGAAGAAAATAGGAAACCAGCGATAACCATTACCAAGGTCATTAAAGCAGTAATGTGAATAACTCCTGTAACATTAAGATAAATGAAAAATATGGGAACGATTAAAACACCGATACCAATAATCACCCATGACATTGGAGTATCCATCTCTGTTCGGAGTTTTTCTGACATCTTAGTTCCTCCTTTTTTGAAGGCATCAATTCCAGAAGTTAAGGCAGATGCAAGAGATTTTCTAATGCTGATTAATGCCCAAAGTCCACCAACTATCATTGCCCCAACACCTAAGTACCTGATTTGGGAGTTCCAAACTTTGTAGCCAAGATCAATAGCATTTTCAGTTTCTCCTGGGCCATACATGAATATATGGATGGGAATGGCAAAATACCAGCTTATTGCTCCACCTAAAAAAACAAGAAAAGCGATGTTTAATCCAACAATATAACCAACAGCCACAAGAGCAGGAGAAAGGTTTAATCCAAAGTATAAAAATGCTTTACTTTTAATTAGCACTCCTTTTTCAAAAATACCCAGCCAGATATTTAAGGCACCTGAACCTAACTTAAATATTCCTCCAATTAAACCACCATACACCAAGTATTTAATGAAAGAACCACCTTTTTCCCCTGTTTTTAAAACTTCTGCTGTTGCCAGTCCTTCTGGAAAATTTAATTTTTCCTTTACTATTAATGCTTGCCTAAGTGGTATGGTGAACAAAATACCCAACACTCCACCTGCTAATGCAATTAAGGTAGTTTCCATGTAGTTAAATTCATCCCAATATCCCATTAACACTAATGCAGGAAAAGTGAAGATAACTCCGGCTGCAAGGGATTCTCCAGCTGATGCTGCTGTTTGAACCAAATTGTTTTCTAATACATTTGAATTTCGGAAAACCTTTAAAAAGGCCATTGAAATTACTGCAGCGGGGATGGAAGCTGAAACTGTAAGTCCTGCGAATAATCCAAAATAGGCATTTGCAGCTGAAAGTGCTATAGAAAGAACAGCTCCTAAGATTACTGCACGAATGGTAAGTTCAGGTAGCTTGGTATGCGGACTTACATAAGGTTTTTCTTGTTCCATGTTATGTTTGATTGCTGTTTAAATTATTTGTGTAAGTAATTTTATTGGTGTGTAAAGTTGAAAAAGTAATTTCCAAATTCATATATATCGAAAATTACCTTGCCCATCTATTTCTGTTTTTTTGATATAATCCTTAAAAAAATAAAAAGATGTTGTAGTTTAAAAGCTCTAAATTTAAGAAGCTGATCGGAATCCGCAAATATTATTAAAAATATTCCAAATTGCTATTGTGAAGAATAAACATGTAAAAGTAGCAGTGGTTCAAGCTGCATCGGTCTTTTTTGACTTAGAAAAAAGCGTTGAAAAATCAATTAAATTAATAAAGGAAGCAGCTGCCTCTGGAGCAGAGTTAATCCTTTTCCCCGAAGCTTTTTTGCCAGGCTACCCCAGAGGAATGGACTTTGGGGCTGTGGTAGGAAGTAGAACGGATGAAGGAAGAAAAGCATGGCAAATTTATTTTGATAATGCTGTGAAAATCCCTGGAGAATTTACTGACAAAATAGCTGAAACGGTAAAGGAGTGTGGGTGCTATGTCGTGATGGGTGTAATAGAAAAAGATATCAGATCAATGGGTACTTTATATTGTACCATGTTGTATTTTGAACCGGATGGACAAATTATAGGAAAGCACAGGAAGTTGAAGCCAACTGGATCGGAAAGAATCATTTGGGGGGAAGGTCAAGGTGATGATTTCGATGTTTATGATACTTCATTTGGTAGAATTGGAGGGTTAATTTGTTGGGAAAATTATATGCCACTAGCCAGAATGGCTTTATTCCAACAAGGCATTGGGATTTATTTGGCACCAACAGCTGATGCTAGAGATACCTGGCAGGCTACTATTAGGCATATTGCACTGGAAGGCAGATGTTTTGTGCTTTCCTGTAACCAGTTTGTAACCAAAAATATGTATCCCAATGACATTCCTGGAATAGAAAAATTGGATAATTATCCCGAAATATTGAGTAGTGGAGGAAGTGTTGTTGTTTCTCCATTGGGAAAAGTAATTTGTGGACCATTATACGATAAAGAAGGGATATTATTTACGGATTTAAATTTAGATTTAATAACCCAAGGAAGGATGGATTTTGATGTATCAGGACATTATCATCGACCAGATATTTTTCAGTTTAGCTTTGGTAAAAAATAATCTAAAAGAAACAATCCGGGTTTTAGGCTGAATTCTCTTGAATTTTTTAGAATTTCCTTGTAATTTCTATGAAAATTTTATTCCTTTTCAGGGTTCAAATAAATTTAACTATTGGCTTATTGGCTAACTAATCAACTTTTGGAGTTTGTTTAAGTGATTAAACTTCTTCGGAAAATCTACCTAAAATCATTTACCAGCTTGAAGTTTTACCATTTACAATAAAGTTTTCTGGGAAAAGGAAACCTTTGTTTGAGTGACATTTTTTTGATGAAATTAATATGATTTTTTTGCGAGTTGTTTTCTTATCCTTTGTACTAAGTTCTTTCTTTGGTTTTTCATTATGTCAGGAGTTACCACATAGATTAAAATTAAACCCTCCATCTGTGGATCATCCCCTATCTGAAATTGTTCAATCACTTGTAGGAGATGGAATCGAGATAAGTAAATTTCGTACAAATCAAAGATCTGGGTCTGCTATCGGAAGTTTTGAAGCTCCTTGGGAAAACTTCGGAATGGAAAAGGGACTTATGATGACTACTGGTTCAATTTTCAATGCACTTGGCCCAAATTCTTCAGAGAAAAAAGGATCAAACAACAGGAGGTCAGGCGATCCTGTTTTAGAAAAACTTTTAGGCAACAATGTGAAAACCTTTGATGCTTGTATATTAGAATTAGAGGTAATTCCCAAAGCAGATACTATCGCTTTTAATTTTATGTTTGCCTCGGAAGAATATGACAAATTTGTGGGTTCAGAATATAATGACGTTTTTGCTTTTTACATTAAAGGGAAAGGTATTGAAAATGGAAGAAATATTGCCCTGATTCCCAATACAAATCAGCCGGTTTCTATCAACAATGTCAATCATGGAAATGCAACTAATGAATATTCTCCCGTAAACCCCATTTTTTATATCAAAAACACCGATAGCCTTTCAATGTTGGAATACAATGGCTATACAAAGCTGATTGAAGTGAAACAGGCTGTAGTTCCAAATGAAACTTATATTTTAAGGCTTTCCATTGCCGATGTTTCCGATGGTTTGTTGGATTCCGGGGTTTTTATTGAGGGGAACAGTCTGCATGCTTACCATGAAAGTTACCAAGTGCGATTTCCTTCTGGAGAATATGATCTTGATGGCACTTCTATCTCTCAATTGGATAATCTTCTAAGAAAAATGCAAACAACCAAAAGTGATAATGTGGAGTTGGCAGGTCATACAGATAGTGAAGGGAATTATGATGCAAATATGAAATTATCTAATAATAGGGTAAATGCTGTTGTAAATTATCTGATTAACCAGGGTGTGAAAAAAGACCATATCAAAATTTATGCTCGTGGGGAAACAATGCCCATTGCTAATAATGAAACTGAATATGGGAAAAAGCAAAATCGAAGAGTAGAAATAAAACTTTTGGGAAATGACTGATTGGAAAGAACTTTCAAAGTTCAGGTTATCAAATTTTTTGTTAAACCAACTTTCTACAGTCTTTTTTATGTTTTAAAAAAGCTATTCTTTAACTTCAATAAATACTGATCCTTTAAATCTAAATTAATTCATATTGAAAAGGTTTTCCGAATTACAAAATCTTCTTGTAATAGATATAGAAACAGCTTCTGCCACATCAGATTTTAAATACCTGGATGAAAGAATAAAACCCTGGTGGGAAAAAAAGGCTAAAAGATTTGATCCGGAAAAAGGTGCTGATGAAGTATTTAAGGAAAAAGCAGGGATTTTTGCCGAGTTTGGAAAAATTATAACTATTGGCTTAGGTTATTTCCATTTGAATGAAGAAAAGGATATTTGTTTTCGAGTAAAAACGATTTCAGGTGATGATGAAAAAGAAATACTGGAAGGATTTAAAACTCTTATAGAAGAAAGGTTTGATAAGGCCAAATTGCAATTGGTAGCCCACAATGGAAAAGAATTTGATTTCCCCTTTCTCTGCAGAAGATTATTAATAAATGGAATCCCCTTACCACAAGTCTTGGATTTAACTGGCAAAAAGCCGTGGGAAATTCCACATTTCGATACCATGGCCATGTGGAAGTTTGGAGAATTAAGGCATTATATAGCCTTAGACTTGCTAGCAGCCCTTTTAAATATAGAATCCAGCAAATCGGTTATAGATGGGAGCAAGGTAAATGAAACCTATTATGTGGACAAGGATTTAGACCGAATTGAGGAATATTGTAAAAATGATGTGATTGTTACAGCGAAAATATTCTTAAAATTACGATCTTTGCCGGATCTAAAAGAGGAGAATATAATTAAGATAAAATGAGTAAGGCTAATTGGATAGATAAATTAAAAGAAAGGTGGGGAGTAAATTCAGGCTTTCAGGTATTAATAATTTTTGTGGTTTTTGGTATCACTGGTTCATCTACCGCATTTGTAACCAGGAAAATTTTCGAATTTTTGGATGTCACTTCAGATACCAGTTTTTTATATAAAATTCCCATATATATTCTTGGTTTCTTTATCTACCAGGCCTTATTACTGGCTTTTGGAGCTGTTTTCGGGCAGTTCACTTTTTTCTATAATTTTGAGAAAAAGACATTTGGTCGTTTTGGAAAGTTATTTGGGAAAAAACCTTCTCCAAAATCTCAGAATGATTAAAGTTTTATTCCAACTACTGTAATATCATCTTGTTGTTCTATATCCTTATTGGAAGACTTCAAGAGCTGAGCATTTCAAATACTCTTTAAATTTTCTTCTTTAAAGAAAAAACAAATTTATTATAGGGAATAATGGTTCTGTAATATCAGGTTTTTGAAAGAATAAATAATAAGCTCAGCTGTAGATTTCACCCCAAGTTTCTTTATCAGGTGTTTTTTATGTGTCATAACAGTGGTTGGTTTTATACCCAAAATATTCCCAACTTTCTGGTTATCACATTCCATAGTTAGTGCTGTTAGTACTTCTCTTTCCTTTTTAGTTAAAAAAGTGGATTCTGATGGGGTATCATTTCTTTGATTTTTAATTGG
>JAHQVQ010000201.1 GCA_019634305.1 Flammeovirgaceae bacterium
GTTAAGTTCCGTAGACCCTAACCCAAAGGATAATCATACTTATGGTTTGATTTCCGGTGATTCTGCCATTGACAATCACCTGTTTTCGGTGGTAGGAGATTCATTATTTGCAAAGGTCTCTTTTGACTATTTCCAGAAACAAAAAGCATTGCTAAGAATCCAGACAATTGATCAGGAAGGAGAAGTTTATTCTAAAGGGTTTCAGATAGATATTAATAATGTGATTAATCCTCCAACTGCAATCAATTTTTATACAGATAATCCCATTTTTGAAGATGCTCCTGTAGCTTCAAATCTTGGATATTTCGAAGTTATTGATCCTGATTTTTATGACAATCATTCCCTGGAGTTAGTGGTTGGAGCTGGTGATAATGACAATCTTTTCTTTTCAATAATTGAGGATACATTAAAAAACATCCTGCCTTTTAATTATGACGATCAGCATACTTTTTCCATTAGAGTAAGAGCAACAGACTTGGATAGTGGTGTTTACGAACAGGTAGTAGAATTGGAAATTAAGGATGTAATAGAAGAAGGAAGTGGTTCATTTATTCCGGGGGAAGCAGATTTTGGGATAAATAATAGTACTAATGTTCAGTTAGGTGATTTCGATAAAGATGGGGATGTGGATGCTTTTGTTAGTAATCAGGGTGAGTCGAGCCAGGTTTGGTGGAATGATGGAGATGGCAATTATGCTAACTCTGGCCAGTCATTTGAGATCACAACAATTTTTGATGTGAAAACTGCTGATATTGATGGGGATGAAGATTTGGATATTATTATTGGAAATTGGGCTGCTGAAAATACAATTTACTTAAATAATGGGAATGGATTATTTTCTAAATCTACCCAAACCCTAGGAAATGATTTCAGCCTTGGAGTAGTAGTTTATGATTTTGATAGTGATGGAGATTTGGATGTGGTTACTGCCAGTTATTCCAAAGAAAATTCAGTGTGGTTGAATGATGGAGCTGGGAACTATACGCTACATTCTAGTTTTGGAGAAAAATTATCATACAATGTGTTACAAGGAGATTTTAATGCTGATGGAATTGTTGATGTTTTGGAACTCAGGGCAGGAGGGACTCATAAGGTTTGGTTGAATGATGGGAATGCCAATTTTATAGATAGTGGAAATGATATAGTAACTGATCTGAATATATTCAATGCTGGAATTGGTGATGTGGATGGAGATAATGATTTGGATATTGTGATGGCGAATTCTACGGGAAGTAACTCTGTGTGGGCCAATAATGGAAATGGTGTTTTTTTGCAAACAGCACAAACTCTGGGAGATGCTAACACTCACAATGTAGTGTTGGGCGATTTAGATGCTGATGATGATTTAGATATCATTTTTGCCAATAGAAATGCTGCTATTGGAGTGTGGAAAAATGATGGGCTGGGTACATTTAATAAAACTCAATTGAATATGGGGGTGATGGATAGTAGGGAAATTGCTCTGGGAAATCTTGATGGAGATCTTGATCTTGATGCATTTATCGTAACTAATGGACAGGAAAACCTTGTATGGCTAAATATTACCCCTCCTTCTGGAATTACCCTTTCGGAAAATAAAATTCTAGAAAACCTACCATCAAATACGTTTGTAGGTAATTTAGAAACTAAAGATTTAGATGTAAATGATTCATTTATTTATGAATTGGTGGCTGGAGAAGGGGATACAGATAATGAAAAATTTAATATTGTAAACAATCAATTACTAACTAACCAAATCTTTAATTATGATGATCAACAAAACTATTCAGTTAGAATAATGACAACAGATTCGGGAGGGTTCTCCACTGCCCAGGTTTTTAATATTGCGGTAATCAATATTAATAATGCTCCTCAAATTGATGATATTACAGATATTCAGTTGGCTTATAATGAGGAAATTAGTTTGATCAACTTAACAGGAATTTCCGATGGTGATGTTGACTCTCAGCTTTTAACCCTCGAATTAAATAGTTCTAATTTCGAATTATTGGAGGGTTTATCAATCAATTATATTCAGGGGACTGATATTGGAACTCTATCTTTAAAACCTGCTTTAGATCAATTTGGAGAAACCATGATAACTTTAATTTTAAAAGACAATGGAGGGGTTGAACATGGTGGAATTGATTCCTTAGTTCTACAATGGAATGTTGTAGTTGAGCAACCAAATACTACAATTCAGAAAGTTTCTACAGAGCCAATCGTGGAGAATTCATCAAATGCATCAAATGTTAAGTCTATAAGTTTAGCAACTTTAGGTAGTGATCTAGCTATTGAAGAGGAATTAAGTGTAGATTTTTACCCTAATCCAACATCCGGATTATTATCAATTGAATTTAGTGAGGCTCAATATGAAGGAAGTACTTTGAGAATAATTGATTTAAGTGGAAATGTGATAATTAACACCAACCCACAAAGCAATTTAGAATCTATTGATATATCCTCATTCCAGAGTGGTATTTACCTTTTAAAAGTAACCAATGGAAATCAGGAATTTTCTCAAAAAATAATAAAGAAATAAGCCAATTTGCTTTTACAAAATTTAAAACCGTACACAAAAAAAGTTAGATGAATGCTAGGGTTTCCGCACCAAAAAGTTAAACAATTAATTTGAGGAGGTAGTTGATGCTTCTACCTGCTTTTTTCCTTTTTTTTCATACTAGTCCACTTTTGCTTGTCTAAGCCAATGCGGTGTGTATTATGCGCTACAAATTGACGATTACATATTTTACATTTATAATTTTGTTTTCCATAATGAGTTTGGCCATTTTTCTTTATCTTGCAATGGTAGTAGTCTGGGCAGTGTAGCATTGTTTTTATTGTTTTTTCACTATAAAGATAATGACCTGCCCAAAATACTCTTAGTTTTTAATGCTGAGCCTTACATTTGACACACTGCCTTAATTTTTTTTGAACTTGTGGGAAAAAATAATTTTAATATGGACAATAATGCTTTATTGAAAATTAAAGAAAGGCTTAATAACACTATTAAAGTGCTAGAAGAACAGACTGCTGCTTTAAAGGGAGATTTAAATCAGGTAAACCAAATTTTAGAGGGTGGAAAGGACACATTAAATAAAGTAGGAGAAAACCTTAAAAAGGAACTGGTTGATACAAGAAGTAAGATTGAAGAGAATAAGGAAAAACTGGAAAACCTTTCAGAAAATGATTTGAAATCAACTTCAATAGATTATTTCTCAGAATTGGAAAAAGAAACTATTGCTATGCTTCATCGCATGAAGGATAAAGTTAAATCAAATGAAGTTCTGGCTGATTTGTATGAAACAGTTCAAAAAAACACGAAAGAACCAATTACCTCAGAGCAAAACGAACCTGAAGATGAATTGAAAAAAATTCAGGATGAAAGAGATCTGGAAAAAAAAGTGGAAGGTTTTAAAAAAATGGATGCTCTAAATGATTTAAAAAATAAATTGAAGGGAAACAAAAAAGACCAGTAAAACTGGTCTTTTTTGTTTTTTTGGATTTATATCCTTATCCTTTTTTATCTTTAATTGACATAGATTCAGCCATTTTTAGTGCTTCGTAAACATTTACGATTCCGCCTGTTTTGGAAAGTTCGCTAAATTTCACTTTGGTTTCTTCCCCTTCTTCATTTGGTTTATTAACCATTAAATCTCCATATTTAATAGAAGACTTAAGGATAATATCCTTTATGGTAATAGCGCTTAAATCAGGATAATATGACATGATTAGAGCTGCTGTACCTGCTGCCACTGGAGCTGCCATACTTGTTCCATTTTGAGCCTGATATTTTGAGCCAGGAACTGTTGAATAAATATCTACACCAGGTGAGAATATATCAACTGATTTTTTTCCATAATTGGAAAAGCTACCTACAAAATTAGATTCATCTCCCCAGGAAAGTGCTCCAATCTCTAACCAGTTTTTTGCTGATTTTTTGGATCCCTTAAAGGTTTTAGTTGGGAAATTGGTGTTTTCATCAAGGTTTTTAGCATCATTCCCTGCTGCATGAACAAGCAAAACTCCTTTTGATTCCGCATATTTCACAGCTTCATCTACTATATCCTTATATGGAGAATAGTTTTTGCCAAAACTCATATTAATCACCTGAGCACCGTTATCCACAGCATATCTAATAGCATTAGCCACATCCTTATCCCTTTCATCACCATTAGGGACTGCCCTTACCACCATAATTTCTACATTATCAGCTATACCTTTAATGCCAATGTCATTTGACCTGTTTGCACCAATAATTCCAGCTACGTGAGTACCGTGAGTAGCATCAGGTCCGGTTACATCATTATTACCATAAATTTTTTCAGTTTTATCTTTGTAATTGTCTCCAATAATTTCTCTTGAGTTGAATTCGGTATTGTATCCAAATTCTACCTGATCAGTCAAGTAATCAAGTTGTTCATTAAAAACTTCTTCTGTAAGATCGTTGGCAATGGTTAGTTCTAATAAGGATTTTGATTGAGTGATTCTTTCATCTGTAGAACTAATTTTATTTAAATCCTCAGAACTTAGTTCTTCCGTATTTAAATATGCCTTAATTAATCTGTCGGCATATTTAAAGCTGTCATAAAAATTCACAATATAATTGTAATCCTCTTGAGCACTTTTAGCACTTTCTTCATAATCTTTTTTCACCTGCTCGTAATATTCATATTCTGTTTTTTCTTTTTTGGATAAAGAAGTCTTGTCTACATCTTTAAATTTCTGACTAAGTCTTACAAATTCCCTAGTCAATTCATAAGTATCAGCATCAACATTTTCCCCATCTTTTCCACCAATAAAGTTCCATCCATTCACATCATCTACATAGCCATTTCCATCATCATCTTTTCCATTTCCTGCCACTTCTCCTTCATTTTTCCAGATTACACCTTCCAAATCTTCATGGTCAATATCTATCCCTGAATCAATAACTGCTACTACTACTTTTTTAGATTTTTTGCCTTTCAATAGTTCTTTATAAGCTCTTTCCGTTCCTACTCCTCTAATTTTATCACTAGTTGGGTCAAGGTTAAACCAGTTTTCAGGGGCACTTTTTAGAGAATCACCGGGGTTTATATTTTCAAATATAGTCTCTGCAAAAGAATATGTTGTGGTTATTAGCAAGGCGAAAGCTATCACAAAATGTCTTATTGACTTTATCATTATCATTAATTGTTTAGTTGATTGTATACAATATTAATTAAAGAGGTCATAATAAAAAAATAATTTCACCCTGTGGAGAGTGAAATTATTTTTTATAATCTGTAAATAGTAAAATTTAAATTCGGTTAAAAAAAGTTCCAAATTTATTCTTAATAACAGGTATCAACCTGTATTTCTCATAGCACTAGCAATGGCATTTACAGTAAGAAGTAAGTTGAGTAATATGCTTTCTGCGGCTTCAATATCACCAATATTTTTCTGAGCTCTCCATTTTTTCAATAATTCAATTTGGTGGAAATGCATGCCTTTCATGGCACTGGCTCTAACCAGATTGGAATAATAATGATTTTTCCTCCTTTTATCGAATGGAGCTTCAAGAAGAGAATCCAACATTTTTCTGGTTTTTGTTAATTCTTTCAAGAACATTCCCAAAATTGTATCTTTTACTTCTTTATCCTCCACCAATGAGGCATAAGCGGTCATTATTTCCTCATCTGTAGCTGCAAGACTAGTGTCCACATTTGTTAGAACATACCTGATAAATGGATCAAAACTAACAGCCTTTTTGAATTTTTTAAAATCTTCTGGACTATCCTTTTTTAGTTTCTCTAAAGTACTTCCAATGCCATACCAACTGGTCATGTTAAATCTAGACTGTGCCCAGCTAAATACCCAAGGGATAGCTCTTAAATCGGTCAGAGTCCTTTTCCCGGATCTTCTTGCTGGCCTGGAGCCAATTTTACTGGACTCAATAGCGTCAATTGGAGTAGCTTCACCAAAGAATTTGATAAAATGAGGATGGCTAATTAATTTCCAATATTGCTTTTGGCTTTCTGCTGCAAGTTTTTCTATTATATCTGCCAAAGGATGGAATTGCTTTTTGCCATTATTATCAGCAATAGTATGAGCAGCAGTTCCTGCAACTAGTAATTCAAGATTATAAGTTGCATTTATTTTGTTTGCATATTTCTGAGCAATAGTCTCCCCTTGTTCAGTAAGTCTCAAATCTCCATTAATCGATCCCTGAGGCATAGCTTTAATAAACCAATGAGTTGGTCCGGATCCCCTGGAAATACTTCCTCCTTTCCCATGGAAAAACCTGATTTTCACACCTAAATCATTTCCAATTGTAGAGAGTTTTGATTCTGCACTATACAGATTCCATTGACTAGCCAAAATTCCTCCATCCTTGTTGCTATCACTATACCCAATCATTACTTGTTGGGAGATGCTTGCCTCTCTACGTAACTTTCTCTGGTATTCGAGACTTCTTTTAGTAAAGGGATGCTCAATGAAGTTTTTAAGAATTTCAGGACTAGCTTGTAGGTCTTCAATAGTTTCGAAAAGAGGTACAACGTGCATTAAACATACAAGTCCATCAGGAGTTTGTTCTACTAAACCTGCTTCTCTTGCTAAAACAAAAACACTTAGCAAATCAGAAACACTTCTTGTCATACTCACAATAAAAGATCCTATTCCATCAATGCCATATTTTTTATGGTAACTGGCAATTTCATTGTAGCAATCAATAACTGCAGCAGCATTATGGTCTAATTTTACATTAGGGTGCGTAAATGGTCTGTTAGATTCTAATTCTTTATTTAAGAATTCAAGTCTTTCTTCCTCCGACCAAGTTAAAAATTTATCTCCATCCAAGGAAGCGGCTTTCATTAATTGGGAAATAGCCAAATCGTGGAAGTTACTGTTTTGTCTTATATCAAGTTGAGCCAAATGGAATCCAAATGTTTCTACAATTCTGATGGCATCGTGAATATCA
>JAHQVQ010000202.1 GCA_019634305.1 Flammeovirgaceae bacterium
CTACTGAAAATGCTAAGGATCCGGTTACAGCTGACAGGTTTGGTATTTTTGTACAAATGGAATATGACTTTGTTGCTTCAAATCAAAATAAGTTAAAAAACTCAGAACTTAATTTTTTCCCTTCTGCAAATGCCTGTACAATAGCAGGTCCGGGTTGGAAGGGCACAAAACAGGAAATTGTAAGTATTAATATAGTAAGTAAAAATGATTTTGATGATTCAAATACTGAAGGTGCTCTTTTAAATAAATATTTTGATATCTATCCATTTTTACCGACAAACAAATCTTCTTTGGCTTCAAAAGAAAATTTAACAGATTTTTTGTTGATAAAACCGGGTGCTTTGATAGAATTTACGCTATTGCTTAAACAAACACCTATCTATCCAGACCAGGAATTTGTTATTACTTATGCATTAAGCAATGGTGATATTTATGAAATTAATACTAAACCTATTAGCTTTAGCCTTTAGTTTCAATACTTTTCACATATCATGGAGAACCAGAAAACTGGCAGAAGAAATTTTTTAAATAAAAGTACGAAGTTAATTGGAGGAACAGTTGCTGCTGGAACTCTGGCTTCCTGTAGTAGAGAAGAGACTGAAAAAGCTAGCGTAGGGAGTGCCTTTAATATTAATCAAAATAAAAAGTATGAATGGAGGTGTGTCACTACTTGGCCTCCTAATTTTCCTGTTTTGGGTGAAGCTGTGGTCAAGATGGCAAAGGATCTTGAAGTGATGTCGGGCGGAAGATTGAAAATAAAAGTTTATGGTGGGGGCGAATTAGTGCCAGCAATGGAATGCTTTGATGCTGTCACTCAGGGTGCTGTTCAGATGGCACATGGTTGTTCCTACTATTGGGCTGGAAAATTACCTTCTGCTGTGTTTTTTGCCACTATTCCTTTTGGCATGACAGCCCAGCAAATAAATGCATGGTTACTTCATGGAGGAGGAATGGAGCTATGGCGGGAACTCTATCATCAATTTGATCTGGAACCATTTCCCAGTGGCAATACCGGGGTGCAAATGGGTGGGTGGTTCAATAAGGAAATTAACACAATTGATGATATAAAAGGGTTGAAAATGCGAATACCGGGAATGGGAGGAGATGTATTTGCAAAGGCTGGAGGTGCTCCAATTTCCATTGCTGGAGGGGAATTGTATACCAATTTAGAAAGAGGTGTTATTGATGCTACAGAATGGATTGGTCCTTACCACGATTATTTAATGGGTTTCCATAAGATCGCCAAATATTACTATTATCCGGGTTGGCATGAACCAGGTTCCAACCTGGAATTGATGGTGAATAAAAATGCTTATGATAGCCTTCCTCCTGATTTACAGGAAATGATTAAAGCGGTGTGTTTAAAATATAACCTTTGGGTATTGACAGAATTTGAAGCAAAAAATAATTTTTACATGCAGAAAATTCTTGCTGAAAGTGATGTGGAAGTTAGAAAATTTCCTGATGAGGTTTTAAAAAATCTGAAAAAATATGCAGATGAAAGGGTGGCTGAAATTACAGCTTCAGACCCATTTGCCCAAAGAGTATATGAGAGTTTTTCCAAATTTAAAAAAGATATTATTCAATGGGGAGAAACTTCAGACCAGGCGATTATGCCTTATTTGTAATCCTATATTTTCTTAGGAATCTTTTCAATAACTTTATAGCCTCAATGGTGTCAATTCAATAGGGTAGTACTCATTTGTGAATTTTACAATTTTGAAATTTTTATAATTTAAATAAGAGATACTTTTTTTTTACTAAACTGAAAATGAATAAACAGATCATGGGAAAGAAACAATTTACTATTATCATTTTTATCCTTGCCTTTGTGTTTAATGGATTTGCTCAGGATGACAAAGGATGGGAGCAATTATTCAATGGAAAAGACTTTACCGGATTTAAGCAATTAAATGGTGAGGCAGAATACAAAGTTGAAAATGGGGAAATGGTAGGTATCTCCAAATTGAATACGCCAAATAGTTTTATGGCTACAGAAAAAACTTATTCAGATTTTATTCTTGAAGTGGAAGTAAAAGTTCATCCTCTTTTAAATTCAGGGATCCAAATTAGAAGTTTAAGTAATGCAGATTACCGAGATGGAAGGGTGCACGGTTATCAGGTAGAAATTGATCCAAGTGGCAGAGCCTATAGTGGAGGAATCTATGATGAAGCCAGAAGAGGATGGTTATATAACTTAGGAAGAAACCAAAAAGGAAGAACTGCTTTGAAACAAGGAGAGTGGAACAAATATCATATTGAGTGTATCGGAAATAATATCAGGACATGGATAAATGGGATTCAGTGTGCCAATCTGATTGACGATATGACAGCGGAAGGTTTTATAGCATTTCAGGTGCATGGTATTGGAAGAGAGGAACAGGCTGGAACCACAGTGCGATGGAAAAATATCAGGATTAAAACTAAAGATTTAGCTTCTTCAAGCTGGGAAAATCAACCATATTGTGAGGTGTTTAACTTAGTTCCCAATACAATTTCTACAGAAGAAAAAAGAGCTGGATGGAGGTTACTTTGGGATGGGAAATCATCTGCAGGATGGAGAAGTGCAAAATCTGATAAATTTCCTGAAAAAGGTTGGGAAATGAAAGAAGGTATATTAACAGTATTAGAATCAGGTGGAGGAGAATCGGAGAATGGTGGAGATATTGTTACAATTGATAAGTTTTCTAGTTTTGAACTACAAGTTGATTTTAAAATAACCGAAGGGGCAAATAGTGGAATTAAATATTTTGTTGATCCTGAATTGAATAAAGGATCAGGTTCTGCTATTGGTTTGGAGTTTCAGGTTTTGGACGATAAAGCTCATCCAGATGCTAAAATGGGAGTAAATGGAAACAGAACAGTAGGGTCTCTATATGATTTAATTACTGCTGAAAATTTATCAATTCCAGGATCTAAAAATAAGGGATTTGGTGGAATAGGAAAATGGAATCATGCAAGAGTTGTGGTAAAAGGTGATCATGTAGAGCACTGGTTGAACAACAACCTGGTAGTGACTTTCGATAGAAATAGCCAAATGTTCAGAGCATTAGTGGCTTATAGTAAGTATAGGAAATGGGAGAATTTTGGTCAAATCCCTGAAGGACATATCTTATTGCAGGATCACGGAAATACTGTACACTTTAGAAGTGTGAAAATTAGGGAGTTCTAAGAATATTTCTTTAGGTTTTTTTAAACAGGTCATTGGAGTGATACTTTACTCTAATGACCCGTTTTTTTATCTGGAGATTTTTACTTCTTAAATTCTATCCAGAGTAGTTTATGAAGGCTTATAATCTTTTAAGTACCAGTACTATTTTATATTGAGTACTTTTATCTCATTATCAAAAAGTTGTGGCACGTATTAAGTATATTTAATTCTGCACATCTATTTATATTTTTAAGAGATTAACTTTTAAAATGTTTTAATGGATATAGTAGAAGAAAATTGAAATCACCACTTAGGAAAGAAAAGAAAATTTCATTTACTTTACTGGCTAAAACAATAGCTTAACCTTTAATAAACAAATTGTTTAATAGTTAAATATGAAAATTTTATGAGTAACAGAATTCAAACACTTGGGGGATATATTCATGAATACCAGAAGAGTGTTTTAGAGCCGGAAAACTTTTGGACCAGAATTGCCGATTCTTTTTATTGGAGGAAGAGATGGGACAAAGTTGTGGATTGGAATTTTGATGAGCCAAAGGTAGAGTGGTTTGTGAATGCTAAATTAAACATCACTGAAAATACACTTGATCGTCATTTATTTACCATGGGTGATAAGCCTGCTATTATCTGGGAACCAAACGAACCAGATGAGCCAAACAGGATTCTTACCTACAAAGAATTGTATAAAGAGGTTTGTAAATTTTCAAATGTACTTTTGAAAAATGGGGTAAAAAAAGGGGATAGGATTATTATTTATATGCCAATGGTTCCGGAGGCTGCCATAGCCATGTTGGCATGTGCCAGAGTAGGGGCAATTCACTCTGTAGTTTTTGCGGGATTTTCTGCACAATCCCTTTCTGACAGAATAAATGATTGTCAGGCTACCCTGGTTTTAACATCAGATGGAAATTACAGAGGAAAGAAAAGCATTCCTGTAAAAGCTGTTGTAGATGAAGCGTTGGCGCAAACAGAAACTATTAAAAATGTAATCTGCTATAAAAGAACAGGTATGAAAGTGGAAATGGAGCCAGTTAGAGATTTGTGGTGGCATGAAGAAATGCAGGGAATATCTGAAGAAAATAAGGCGGAGGAAATGGACTCGGAGGATATGTTATTTATTCTTTACACCTCTGGTTCTACTGGAAAACCAAAAGGTGTGGTGCATACTTGTGGAGGATATATGGTTTACACACAATATTCTTTCAATAATGTCTTCCAATATAGTTCTGATGATGTTTACTGGTGTACTGCTGATGTAGGATGGATCACAGGACATTCCTATATTGTTTATGGGCCTTTGTTGGCAGGGGCAACCACCATTATGTTTGAAGGTGTACCAACTTATCCTGATCCGGGAAGATTCTGGGCAGTGATTGATAAATATAAAGTTAATCAATTCTATACCGCTCCTACAGCAATTAGAGCATTGGAAGCATTTGGTACCGAACCTATAGCACCTTATAAATTAGATTCATTAAAAGTGCTGGGCACAGTTGGAGAGCCTATTAATGAGGAAGCATGGCACTGGTATCACGATCATATTGGTAAAGGGAAATGCCCAATTGTAGATACCTGGTGGCAAACTGAAACTGGTGGCATTTTAATTTCCCCAATCCCAGGAGTTACCCCAACTAAACCAGCTTATGCGACATTACCATTACCGGGAGTTCAGCCAATCATTGTAGATAGTGAAGGCAAGGAAATGAAAGGGAATAGTGTTCAGGGAAATCTTTGTATTAAATTTCCATGGCCATCCATGCTGAGAACAACTTATGGTGATCATGAACGGTGTAAAAATACCTATTTTTCTAATTATAAAGGGTTGTATTTCACAGGAGATGGTGTAAAAAGAGATGAAGATGGCTATTACCGAATTTTAGGTAGAGTGGATGATGTAATCAATGTTTCCGGACATAGAATGGGAACTGCTGAGGTAGAAAATGCGATTAATGAGCATCCAAAGGTGATAGAATCGGCTGTGGTTGGATATCCGCATGATATTAAAGGGCAAGGTATTTATGCCTATGTTATTTGCGATTTGGCCAACAGGTCGGAAGATAATCTGAAAAATGAAATTAAGGAGACGGTTTCCAAAATTATTGGACCAATTGCCAAGCCTGAAAAAATTCAAATCGTTCCTGGTTTACCAAAAACAAGGTCTGGGAAAATTATGAGAAGAATTTTAAGGAAAGTAGCCGAAGGAGATACTTCCAGTCTTGGAGATACTTCTACATTGCTCAATCCGGAGGTCGTAGATAAAATTATAAAAGGAGCACAATAATCCTTTTGAAAAGCTTTGGAGATTACTCCAAAGCTTTTTTTCTTTACTCTGAAATATAGCTACAAGCTCATCCAATCATGAAAAAACCTCAATTTAAGTTTATCCTTCTATTGTTAATATATGGCAGTTTCTCCTTTTCCCTTTCTGCCCAGGAAAAAGACAAGCTTTTGCACAGAGTATATTTAATTGGTGATACCGGAGAAGATCTCTTTGCTGGAAAAACTTTAAAAGGGTTACAAAACGATTTATTGAAAGACTCCAATAGTACTGTAATCTTTTTAGGAGATAATGTTTATCCAAAAGGAGTAAGAAAGGTTCTTGATATTTTTAATCCAATAGATTTACAGAAGCTCACCATCCAGCTTGACTTACTGAAGGAATATAAAGGGAGTATGTATTTTATTCCGGGGAATCATGACTGGCATAAAGTGGGTAAAAAAGGTTATAAAACTTTGCTGAATCAGGCCATTTATCTTGAAGAATATGTAAAGGAAAAAGAATTTAAATTGGTTAATTTTGATCAGGGTGTTTTCCTTCCAAAACCATTTGGCACTCCTGGGCCATATAAGGTCATCTTACCTGGTGATGTTTTGCTCATTTTAGTGGATACAGAATGGTTGATTCATAAATCGATTGGGATGGAGGTAGGAGTTTCCTCAGAGGAAATTAGTATTGTGGAGGAAGAAAAAAGATTTTGGAAGGATTTAGAAGAAATGATTTCCGGGGCAAGTCAGAAAGAAATAATGTTTGTTGCGCATCATCCAATGTTTTCTATTGGTGAGCATGGATCAAAAAGTAATGGTGCCGATTCGGGAAATGCGCTGAGCGAAAGGTTAAAATCTCAGGAGTTATATGGTAGGGGTTATAATGAATTTCGCCAGAAAGCACTTCAAATAATCAACAATTCCGATAAGTCAATAATTTATGCCGCAGGGCACGAACATAACCTGCAATACTGGAATAATCAGGATGGAAAGCATTTTATAGTAAGTGGAGCTGGAAGTAAGCATACAGCCTATTATCCGAAGGTTCAATATAAAAGGTGGAATCAAAATCCTTCTGAAAATTCTGATCAGGCTGTTTCATTAATTTATCCCAAAGTTAAAAAAAAGATGAAGGGAAAACATGTTGAAACTGGTTATTTTATCATCAATTATTTTGAGTCTGGTAAAAAGGAAATTATCATCAAAGACTCGGGAATGTCTGATTTTAGTGAGGATGGATTATTACTTTGGAAGGAATAAAAAGAGGTGAATTAAGAAAATATCCACCCCATTTATTTAAAGTTAAACTTTATTGTAATTGCTGCAAACTGTCTGCTAGATCAACAGGAAGAACAGCTTCAATGGTTACTTCTGCTAATCCGGCATTGATGTAATCCAGTGTTTCGGCACCTTTTCTGGAAAGATCGATTATCCTTTCTGTTATAAATGGACCTCTGTCATTAATTTTAACTTCAATGGATTTATTATTGGATAAATTAGTAACTCTCACCATAGTTCCAAATGGGAGGTATTTATGAGCCGCAGTTAAACTGTCCTGACGAAAAATTTCCCCACTGGCAGTTGGTCTGCCATCAAACTTATCTGCATAATAAGAAGCAATTCCTGTTTCTTCATAGTTTTTATTAGGAAGTTCTTCCAGCTCTTCTTCTTGAGTAGAAAGTTCTATCAAATTACAGCCTCCAAATAATAAGGAGGCCATTAAAAAGATATTTAGATTGATTGTTAATTGTTTAAAGCGCATTTTATTTAAATTGTTTTTATTGAATTTAATATCAAATATCAAACCGACTGACACTAATCAATATTATAGTACAGCTACGCTTAAGGAGCATTAAGAATTAAAAAAGCCCTGATATATTTTACGGATAAAAATGAAGTATTTAGTGCAAAGACATCCTCTTATATACACTCGATTTTTCCAAAGAGACTAATCTAATCTGCCTGAAAGGAAATTCTTTCACCAAAATCACCCGAAATATAGGTCCTGGCATTTCCATCTGGTTGTACGGTAATGGTAAGGCTTAGAGGTTCCAGTGCTGCACTACTGGCCCTCATATTAATGGTAATGAATGGGTGTAGTGTCTTTTCCTTCTTTGGTAAGTTTTTATTATTTTCCTTGGTAAACCCATAAGTCCCAACTAGGTGTAAAATGAATGTTATTAGGAATTTTTCCATGGTATTTAGGTTTGAAAATACGATAACAAAGTAGGATGTCTCAGAGGAAACAGGCAGAAATTATTTTATCAATTTTATTTCTGAAGACATTTCAGCACTACCAGCTGTATATTTATACTCACTCATAATCTGATTTACTATTACCTGAATAGTAGCTTTTATATTTTTGCTCTTTTCTTTTAGCTTAGTTGTTCCTGTTCCTACCCAAACCTTTTGTTTTATTGTCAACAATTTCAATAACCAGTGTGCCTTCTTTAAATAAAATAGTTTCAATACTGGAAGAAGATCCTGTATAGCTGGGACCGACTTGTCCCTGCATTCCGGAACTATAATTTTCCTGAACAGTAATGCTGTTGAAAAAATTTACGGTTAAATCGGATTTGAGGGCTTTGCCGTATTTCCTATTTTTCATCTCTTGTTGAATTGATTCTTCAATTATTTTTTGAACTTCAGGATCAGTAAGCAAAGGATATCTTTGATCTCTTACAGTTAATTTTTTTGTCTGGAAATTATGGTAGTCTCCAAAATTGATGTTTTCGGTATAAATAGAGTTCGTTTTTAGGCTATTACAAGAAATAGTAGCAAATGCACCCAGGGCAAATAAAAGTATAAATTTTATCTTCATTTCGATATATAACTTGAAGGACAAAATAAGAATATTTAAAGTATCTGATTTAGAATAACCATGAATCCAATCAACAATTTATAAATTTGAAATTACAAATTATTTTAAATTCTTAACTTCCGAAAGCAAAATCTACATTTATTCCCAGATAAGAATGGTTTGCAGAATCATTGGCTTTAAAAGCATAGGGTTATCTTGAAAAAGTACTAAAACCAAAACAATATATTTGATAACAATAAAAGAATTAACAGCAAAGATACAGGCAGAAATAAAACTGTGGCAAGCCTCTTAACAAGACCAAACTAGTGGGTATGAATATAAAGAGTCCTGGTCGGTAGGACATTTGCAGAATTATGCAGGAAATTGGGTCGAGAAGTACAAATATTGATGGGGCAGGTTATAAACCCAAAGAATTTATTGGAGGATCAATTTTAATTATTAGACGACTACTTTCATAAAACTTTTCTTTATTGGCGTATTTAGAAATTTCCATTGGAATGTAAAAATCATTTATTTTTTGATAATCCTTTAATTGGGTCCAAACGTTATTTTCGAAAATATAAGTTAGAAGCTTAGTTTGCATATCAAAGTAATAATATGCTGATTTTTCTCCTTTTTTTACACAAATTTTATTGTAAATATTTCCATCCTTTTTTTCTTTTTCAACTGCCCTAACTAGCTTACTTTCTTTTAGTTTATTTTTTAGTAACAAGCTATAAAAATTAAAATAAATTGGGTCTTCTATTTTAATTTCTGGTCCATTTGGATATTTCATAATTGTTTCTGATTTTGACATGTAAAAAGTTACATATGGCATATCTTTTTTATATAGCTCACTTCTTTGAGAATAGGGCCAAATCCTAAATAGCTTAGTAGTTACTGTGTCTGACCTTATCTCTTCTTTAGGGCTTTTTAAATATTGATCATTCGTAAAATATTGCCTATTCTTAAAAAAAGACTTTTCATTTTTTTTATAGAAAAAACCTTTAGATGTCATATACAAAGCATAGATACTTTCCCAATCTTTTATTGATCCATTCTTGGAAATAACAGAATAATAATCATTAATAATTTTTTTAGCCGATTGTGCAGTACATGTGTTAACACAGAAAAAAAAGACTATAATCATTAGCTTATTCATATTACTTTTTCCGATTAAAAGAACACTTACAACATATTTATGAAATTTAAATGTTTTTTTATTGTATGCTTAAAAGTTCACAAGCTTTTCTTGCAGCGTCTTGTTCTGCTTTTTTCTTGCTAAATCCAAATCCTTCAGAAATGTTTCTATTGTCTACACTTAACTGAACCTTAAATTGTTTTTTGTGTTTTGCACCTGATTCTTCCATCAAATTGAAAGTAACATCCTTATTATATTTCTGGCACCATTCAATTATAGTGCTTTTAAAATTTGTGGTAGTCTCAATTATTTCATTTAAATCATAATGTTGCATGATTAATTTTCGAACGATAAATTTTTGGCAAAACCAAAACCCCATATCAAGGTATAGTGCTCCAATAAAAGCTTCCATGGCATCCCCATAAAGAGATTTATGGGATTGAGCGTTTCTTTTTTTTCCATCAAATTCTACTAAATTACTTAGTCCAATTTTGATGGCTAGCCTGTTTAAGGCTTCTCTGTTAACAATTCTGGATCTAATTTCGGTGAGAAAACCTTCATCCCTGAA
>JAHQVQ010000203.1 GCA_019634305.1 Flammeovirgaceae bacterium
AAAATTCAGGTAATTGTAACCATACTGACCAATTTCAGCATCTGCCTGAGCGAAGGATTGATCCGAGGCTTTTTTGGTAATAATATTAATAACTCCCACGGAGGCATCAGCACCATAAACTGCAGCGCTTGTTCCATATATAATTTCAATTCTTTCTGCTTGCCGTACAGGCAATTGGTAACTGAGTGGAATACCTCCTAAAGTAGAAGGTTGAATAGGAATTCCGTTGATTAAGATTTTGGTATAGAGGTTTCCAATTAGTCCACGGATTAAAAACATATTACCCAACTCTCCCGAACCTGGCTGGGAGACTTTAATTCCCGGAACCATTTTTAAAACATCAGTCAGGGAATTATAACCATTTTTATGGATATCTTCTTCGGTGACTACATATACAGTAAGAGGAAGATCTTCAATTGATTTGCTTGATCGACTTGCTGAAGTGACTTCCTGAACATACTGTTCTTTTGGTGAAATAATACTTTCCACCCCAAGTACCTCCCTGTCAGCAAAACCATCTTCCTGGGCACAAATTGGTAAAGCCAATACTGAAACTAAAATCAGAAAAAATAGAAAAGAAAATACTCCTTTTTTCAAATGACTATATTGAGTGATGAAATAATTAAGAAAGTTAACCAAGTAACCACCAATTTCCTCAATTTTATAATTATTTACAAAAATCACTCTTTTCATTTTAAGGGAATTTATAATGTCTTGAGGAATTGTAGCTTGAATTTAGTCTTCTTATAGCAGGGCTATAAATATCGATAGATAACAAACTGGATTTATTCAAAAAGTCTGTTTTTGTTGAAATATACTAGAAATCATAGAAATAAAATTGAAATAAACAGAGAGCAAACAACATATTTCTATCCTATTTTAAAATATTTCCACTTTATATCATTTAGAATTATGATAAAGTTTAAAATGCACTGATTATCAGTGGTCTATGAAAGCGTTATTTAATAGATATAGCCAATCAAGATTCAAAATATTCAATAAGGGCTTCTTTAATCTTGGTGAAAATATCTTGTAATAAACTTTCATCTTCTTCCAAAAGAGTAACTCTAAAGCCTTGTAGATCAGAACAAAATGAAGAAATTGGAACCACGCATACACCTTTTGAGGCTAATAGATAGTAAACAAACCTCTTGTCAAGGGACATACCCTCAGTTATCCATTTGGATTCTACCAATTCGGCAATTTCAGGATTAGCAATTTTCAATTTCTGATGTGGTTTTAATACGCCTTCCTCAAAAATGATGGTGTTGTAAAAAGCTCCGTTAGTATGGTTGAATTTTAGTTGAGGAATTTCGCCTAAAATATCTGCAATTACCTTACTTCTATTCCCAATGGTTTCATTTATATCTTTTCTGTAAGTCTTATACCTTTCATCTGAGAAAATTCTGGGAATTGCCATTTGCGGCAGTTTGGTAGAACAAACTTCTATCATTTTGGCATCATCAAGCGTATTGCAAAGCTTATCGAATTCCGGATCCTTATCTCGGTTGTAGTACTCCACCCAGCCACATCTGGCACCTGGCCAGGGCAATTCTTTGGAAATTCCTTTCATGGCAATCCCCGGAATATCTCCAATTACAGTTGATAGAGGATGTGATTCAGCACCATTATAAGTAATGTTGGTATAAATTTCATCACTTACTAGAAACAGATCAAATTCTTTGGCAATAGCCACCATTCTTTCCAAAATTTCTTTTGGATAAACCATTCCCGTAGGGTTGTCGGGATTGATAATTAGAATACTGACAATGTTTGGGTTGTACTTTACTTTTAGGTAAAGATCATCCATATCTGGATACCAGTTATTATCCGGATCGAGCTTGTAAGTGATAGGGTGATGGTTGGCATGTGCTGCTTCTGCGGAAGAGTGAGTAGAATAGGCAGGAGATGGGCCAATCACTCTGGATGTTGGAATTATAAATTGGTAAAGCTTAGAAATGGCGTCCCCTAGTCCATTGAAAAATAAAATATCATCGGCTGTGATTTGTGTTCCACCTAGTTGGTTGGTTTCATTTGCTAGAAATTCCCTTGTTTCCAATACTCCTTTAGAATGGCAATAGCCATAAGTATTATTATCTCTTAGCAAATCAATAATAATTTCCTTCATCCAATCAGGCATTTTGTTGTGCTTTTGGATAGGATCACCAATATTTTCCCAATAAATTTGCTGTCCTAGTTTGCTTATTTGTTCGGCCTTTTTTACAATCCCCCTGATTTCGTAAGTCAGTTCTTTAGCCCCTTCTCTTAAAAGAATTTGTCTCATTTACCTTTTCTCTTTTTCCAATTTGATCTACAAAAGTGAGGATTATTTTAATTAATTCGTAAAACTGTTGCGATAAAAATCAAGGATAGTTGGAATAATTAAATCATTGATAAAAATCCTTATGCTTTCTTAAATAATCAATAATTCTATACCCTTTAGAAAAATTTTCGAACATTATAGAATCGTAATCGAATACGGAATGTTTTTTTAATCTACCTTGGAGATTATCCTTTTCTAATTGTTGATTAACCTATATATTCACCACCACAACAACATATACTTCACTAATAAACAAATTAAACTGGTAAATATGGAACAATTTACATTAGGATGGATTGATATATCAATAATGGTAGTGTATATCATTGCTATGATTTGGTATGGATTGAAACATGCCAAACAAAGCAATTCTGAAGATTATTTTCTAGCGGGCAGAAATATGACCTGGCCAATCGTTGGAATATCATTATTTGCTGCTAATATTTCCAGTACCACTTTAATTGGGCTGGCAGGAGATGCCTATAGCACGGGAATCTCAGTATTTAATTATGAGTGGTCTGCAGTGGTAATTCTGGTGTTTTTCTCCATGTTTTTTCTGCCTTTCTACCTGAAATCCAAGGTGTATACCATGCCAGAATTTCTGGAGAAAAGATTTGACTCCCGATCAAGATATTATTTTTCATTCACTACACTTGTAGGCAATGTTTTAATAGAAACAGCAGCTCCATTATATATTGGATCATTAATTTTTGAACAAGTATTTCCAAATATTTCCGGCTCTGTAATTATCATCATCTTAGCAGTTGCAGCAGCGGCTTATACCATTCCTGGAGGACTTTCTTCTGTGGTTCATACTGAAGTAATTCAGGCAATCTTATTAATAATTGGCTCTATCATCCTCACATATATGACATTTGATGCTGTTGGAGGTTGGGGAAATGTAATGGCTGCAATGGAAACGAAATTTGCCGCAGGAGATCTGAAAAATTCCCCAGAAGATATGTTAAGTCTTATCCGACCAATGGATGACCCAGGTGTTCCCTGGACTGGTTTAGTTACTGGGGTTCCAATATTGGGTTTTTACTTTTGGGCGAATAACCAGTTCATGGTTCAAAGAGTATTGAGTGCCAGAAATCTGGATCAGGGTAGGAAAGGGGCACTTTTTGGTGGATTGCTTAAATTACCAGTTATCCTGATTATGGTATTACCCGGAACCATGGCTATTGCCATGCCTGAAAGTATTTTTCCGGCTTTGGAAAATCCCGATTTAGTCTATCCTGCTTTAGTGTTCAATCTATTGCCTGTCGCCTTTAAAGGTCTAGTCTTGGCTGGGTTACTGGCTGCTATGTCTTCCAGTATAAGCGCTACTCTCAACTCCGCCTCCACATTGATTACCATGGATTTTGTAGCTAAAATTAGGCCTGGATTGACAAGTAAACAGCTAGTTAGGGCTGGACAAATTGCTACTGTGGTTCTGGTGATTTTGGCGGCTTCATGGGCTCCAAATATCAAAAACTTCGATTCCCTTTTTAAATACCTTCAGATCGTATTGGCCTATATTGCTCCACCTGTTGTGGCAGCTTTCTTATCAGGATTATTCTGGAAAAGGGCTAATGGAACAGGAGCCTTTGCCGGGTTTATTTTTGGATTTATTGCTGGGGTGTTATTAATCCAATATGGAGATACTTTGGCAGCAGGAGTGCATGAGGTGATTCCAAAATTAGCACTTTATAATGCCGAAACAGGGACTTACTACATCCATTTTCTTCATATCGCTACCTTATTATTTATAGCCTGTGTGTTAGTAATTGTAATTACTAGTTTGGTAACAGCTCAACCACCAGTGGAAAAAGTAGCCGAAATGACTTACAAGAAGGAAATTTTCACAGAAGAAACACGAGAATTAGAAGGAAAACACTGGTATGAAAATTATAGAACTTTATCCATTATTTTGCTTTTAATAACAGCTGTTGTAGTGGGAATTTTCTGGTAATGAAATAATTGATTTTTGAGAAAAATAAAGTTATGTCAGCAGGGTTGCAAATTTGCAATCCTGCTTTGTTTTATTGAAAATGGAGTCGTCCTTTTTTTGAAAAAAATATTCGAATTGTTAACATTCGTTTAATATAGACTGTTAATGGAAAGTCCGTCAACAGGTGATTTTTTCAAAGAAAATCAATAAATGAGAATGAGAATTATCTATTTTCCATATTTTCATCTATCCGAAGCAGAAAATACCGGAATATTTTTTTTGTTTATTTTAACTCTCTAAAGGGCAGTGTTTTATGTTTTATTTTTTAGTAAATACTCCATTTTTTTTATTAATTCAATAGCGGATTAACATTTTCTATTAGGTAATTCAATAGATTCTTTACAATGTAATTTACTTGCTTTTTAAGCCTTTTTATTTCCAGGTATTGGAATAGTTTTTACAATGATTTTGCAATCTCTGATCTCACTCTGGTGAATTGGGGGAAAACGCATTTAAAATCTAATAACTAAACTAGCAGACCGTGGAAAATAAGATATATTTATATTTCAGGGCCATCATTTTCTCATCATTATTCCTGATGGGATTTCAGGCGGTCGGCCAGGGTGACTTTGATATCCAGACTGGGAGTACTACTTCTGGTTGTGGTCCCTTAACCGTATTATTTGAGCCTTTTCCTGATGCAGGGAAAACAGTAGATAGTTATTCTTGGGATTTGGGTAACGGATCCAGTTCTACTTTAGAGGAACCTGCTACCATTTACATTACTAATGGTCAATATGACGTAAGTCTTACCATTTTTTATGATGATGGAACTAATGAAACAATTAACAAAAATTCGTTTATTGATGTTTTTGCTGGTCCTACTCCAAGTTTTTCTGCTTCCACTACTGGAGGTTGCCTTCCTTTAACTGTAGATTTTTCTAATACAACAATTGCAGGCGATGCAGCATTAGATTCTACCAAAACAGTT
>JAHQVQ010000204.1 GCA_019634305.1 Flammeovirgaceae bacterium
CCAGAGTGAGCCGATTAGTTAGAAAATCACTCTCTTTTTCTAAATTAGACAAGTGGCACAATTTGGCTATCGGATGGTACTTCTGGCAATTTAATTTAGAACGAAAGCCTTACATTTGACACACTGCCTTCTGGTTTAACATTTTGCCAATTTAACCTTAATTTTAAACTTGTTTTAGTAGTTACCGGCTTTAACATTACTTTTGTGAAGTAATATACCGCTCGGCAGCAATTTAATTGCTGCAGTAACAAAGTTGGGCATTTGAAATGCCCGAAATAAATTAAAAAGGCATTTCAAATGTCATATTTGTTTCAGTCGCAAAACATTTGCGACTGGGCTAAAAATTATGTCTCTTAAATGACTTACACCAGTTTGCGATAGGTCCTTATTTTTTTAACTTAATCTATGACCCCATTCCTTAAAGAAGTAGCACAGGATTTATACGATAAATTTGGCGGAAAAATCAGCCGGATTCATGTGGTGTTGCCTTCCCGAAGAGCCGGGCTTTATTTTAAATATTATCTTGCTGAGATTGCCAACCAAAATCTGATTGCCCCGGATGTAATGGCAATGGATGATTTTATTCTTTCTGTTTGTGGTGTTCAGGTAGTGGATCGGGTGAAATTGCTTTTTGAACTTTACCGAAGCTACAAAATCTTTGACAAGGATAAAAACCACAATCTGGAGAAATTTATTCCTTTGGGAAATGCCATGCTGAAGGATTTTAGCATGATCGATAAAAATCTTTCCCAACCATTGGCAGATTCCCTTTTTGAACACCTGGAAGAAATAAAAGCCATAGAAAGATGGGCATTGGAATTAGGGGAAGATCTGGAGGTAAAAGACTCTAGTACATTAAGGGATTATTTTGTTTTTTGGGAAAACCTGAAAAACACTTATTGGCATTTTAGGGAAAAATTATTGAACCAAAAACAGGCATATACCGGGCTGGCTTACCGGGTAGTTTATGAAAACCTGGAACAAACCTTAAAGGAGAATGACATTGAACATATAGCCTTTGCCGGATTCAATCAGATTACCATTGTAGAAGTGCAAATGATCGGGCAACTGATCGATAAGAAAATGGCCACTGCTTATTGGGATATGGATAATTATTATCTCCAAAATGAAAAGCATGAAGCCGGTCTTTATATCAGGAAGTTTCTCAAAAACTGGTTGCCGGGAATTGAAGGATTTGTGAATAATTCGGTGATTTCGCCTGAAAAGAACATTCGGATAATCAATGTTAATAATGCCATTACCCAATCCAAATTGGTGGGTGATTTATTGGCTAAACAAATCAAATCACTGGCTGAAAAAGGGAAGTTTGAAGCCTTTCAGGAAAGTATTAACCATACTGCAATTCTGCTTCCAGATGAAACTTTACTGATGCCATTACTACATTCATTGCCTTCAGAGGAGGATTTAGGAATTAATATTGGAAATCTGGTGAATGTGACCATGGGAATGTCAATCAATAACACGCCACTTTATACTTTGATAGATGCACTTTTTCGCATGCAGGAAAATATTCGAAAAAAGGATGATGATTTTCTAATCTATTACAAGGATGTGCTGAAGATTATTAAACATCCATTTGTTCAGTTTTATGGAGATAAGCAGGAAGAGCATTTAAAGGTACAGAATCAGGTGCAAAGTGGAAATATCATTTACATTTCCAGAAAATGGCTTTTAGAACAAAGTAAGGAAGATACCAATTATGAAGTGTTGTTTAGGTTTTGGGGTGGGGAATTGGATAATGCTTTTGAACATTTATTTAAGGTAATAGAAATCCTTTCCAATCAATTTAAGGATAAAAAAGATGCACTGGAAAATGAGTTTTTATATCAGTTTTTTACAACTCTAAAGCGTCTGCAAGATGTGCTCACCAATCAAAATGAAAAACTGACCATAAAAACATTTAAGCAATTCCTTTTCGAATTAATAAAAAATGTAAAAGTGCCATTTACCGGAGAGCCAATCAGCCCTATTCAGGTAATGGGAATGTTGGAAAGTCGGGCAATTGATTTTGAAAATATTATCATTCTTTCTGCAAATGAAGGACTTTTACCACATGGTAAAGTGTTGGATTCCATTGTGCCTTTTGATATCCGGGCAATGTTTAAATTGCCGACTCACAAAGAAAATGATGCGTCTTTTGCCTATACTTTTTATAGGCTTTTTCATAAGGCGAAGAACATTACTTTGATGTACACCGATCCTTCAGCTGGCGGAGGAGCAGAGAAAAGTCGTTTTTTAACTCAGATTGAAGAAGAGTTTGGTTTTCAACCAGCTATTGCCAATGAAAATGCATCCACAATTATTGCAGAGCAACCGGGTGTGTCCAGAGAAAGAGGTCAGATTTTTAAAAATCAGTTGGTTTTAGATTTGCCGGAAAGCTCACGAGAGGAGAAAATAGTGGAAAAGGATGAGGTTATTCTTGATCTGATCAAAGCTGTTCTTAAAAAAGGATTAAGTCCATCAGCCGTCAATTTATATATCAAAGACACTTTAGCATTTTTCTTCAAAAGCATCCTTAAGCTGGAAGAAGCCGCTGAGATTGAGGAAGATCTGGATAGAAAAACTTTTGGGACAGTCATTCATGAAACGCTTGATCTTTTCTTTAAAAATAAAATTGGGCAGTTTGTCGAAAAGGAAGATTTAGATGAAATTATCAGTCATCCGAACACTATTTCCGAAACCATTGAGCTGGTAATAAAAGATAAGATTGGGGGAATTATCACAGAACAGGGCAAGAACTTTATCCTTAAAAAAGTAGCGGAAAGGCTTATTTTAAATTATCTCAAAAAACAAATTGAAACAACAACTCCATTTTACCTGGTAGATCAGGAAAGGTTTTACAGACATACCATTAAGGTAACTTTAAAAAATGGGGAAGTAGTCCCATTTTGCATTTCTGGAAAGGCAGACCGAATTGATATTATTGAAAATAAAATTAGAATTGTTGATTATAAAACAGGAACATACAACAAGTCAAAATTAAAAGCCGATCAGATTTTGGATTTGTTTTTTGAGCCGGAAAAGGAGAAAATTGTGCAGTTGGTGCTTTATAAATATCTGCTGATAAAAGCTATTGAAAAAGGGGAAATAAAACATCTTCCTGAAGGTTTTGACATGGATACTTTTAAAATTCAATCTGGTTTTTATTTTTTCAGAAATCTGGGAGATGATTTTGTTGAATATACCTTAAAAGAAGAGCCATTTAAACCTGCTGATTTTTGTGCTTATGTGGAAAGCTTTCTGCAAAACTTTGTGATAGATTTATTAGATTCGGAAAATCCATTTAGTAACCAACCTTCTGAATATTCTAATATTTCTAAGGAAACAAATATTTAGAACTTATTTCTCTACTTTTCATTACACAAGAGAAAAAATGGAAACAATCTTCCTCTGAAGTGCGTTATTCAGTTTGTGTAGTAAAATCATTTAACTTTTTATCAAAACAATCTACAAAATCCTTCATTTTGGATTGTACTTTTTAAACTAAATGATTTAAACCTTACACAAAGGCCTAATCTAACAATCACAATAATTACTTGAAACCACTTTAATTAGGGGTAAGATTCAAGTAACCACCCCAATTTTAAATATATAGATAACAAGAATACTAAATAGTTTACCGTCATGCCAATAGATTACATAATTGTATTTTTACTCTCGTTCACAACAGTAGTATGCGTAATAATTAAGGTGATAAGCGATGATAAAAGAGAGAAGGGGAATAATGATGATGGAGGAGATTTTGATCATAGCGATATGCCTCCAAAAATTGATCTTCCACCAGGAGTATGTTGGCCAACTGATGTAAAAAAACCAGATGGAGTTTTGGTCTAGTATTGATTGAAATAATTTATCTCTGTTTAAGATATAACCTTAGCCTTTTTCAATATAATACTGAAAAAGGTTAAGGTTAATTTTTTAATGGCCTTTCCCGGAAGTTCTTTCTCTTTCCATTTCTGACAAAATCATGTTGATTTCTACAGCCAGTAAATTCATCCCTGTAGTAGTCATAGAGCCTGTGTTGCTTAAAATAATTACGGAATTTCTATTATCTGTAAATCTTGCTAGGTAGCTACTAAAACCTGAAATATGTCCGCTATGAAATACTAGGTTTATATTTTTTTGTCCCTTTCCAGCTACATTGGAGGTGCCAACACCATATCCATAACCATTTTTGAAAGGTAAAATCCAGCTTGATCCTTCAGAATAAGATTTAATCATTTTTGCTTTTGAATTTGCAGAAAGAATATCATCAGAATACAAAGCCTGGTCCCATTTAAATAAATCTTCCACGGTAGAGTATAAATTACCTGCACCAATTAAATTTCGCATAAACATATAATCAGCAGGTCTTGACGATCCTTCCCGGAGAATATATCCAGTCGCTCTTCTGGGAATAACTTTTTCTCTTACATCAATACCTGTACTTGTCATGTTTAGGGGCTTAAATAATCTTTCTTCAAGTACAGTTGCATAATTCTCTTTGCAAACAGCTTCAATAATTGCTGCCAGAATTACATATCCTGAATTGTTGTATTTATAGGAAGTCCCAGGTTTAAATTCCAGGTCTCTACTACAGAATTTAGTAATCAGATCTTTTAATTTATAAGAATGTTTTAAAGAATCTTCCCAGACGAAGGGAATGGAAGTGTAATTGGGTATTCCCGATCGGTGGGTGAGTAAATGATGAATAGTGACTTTATCTCCAATATCCTTTCTGTAATAGGGAAGGTAATCAGAAATTTTTCCTTCCAGATTAATTTCTCCATCTTCTTCTAGCAATAAAATTATGGCTGCAGTAAATTGTTTGCTAATGGAGGCAATGTCAAACTTTGTGTCAGGTTGATTGCTTATTTCCCAATCCTGGTTAGCTAACCCGAACCCTTTATTATAAATAACTTCTCCTTTATCTGCCACCAAAACAGCTCCTGCAAATCCTTCTTCTGCATGGTATTTATTGAAAAGAAGGTTGATTTTCTCTATTTTTCTTTGCGCATGTAAAAAGGAAATTGAAATACAGAAGATTATAGAAAGGAAAAGTTTCAGTTGCATTGTTTAAAGATTAAATCTGTCAATATGGAATTCTTCCAAGAATCCCATTAGAATTTATTCTAAGATAATCTATTAAACTGAAAAGAGGTAGGGAGAAATTATAAAAGAGGAAATTCTGAGGATGGACGAGTCAAATACTTATAAAACAAAATAGGACAAAAACATTGTCTTTGCCCTAATCCTCTAAATATGAAAATGAAAAATTTTTATATCTCAAAGATTGATAATTTTAAATTATACAATCTGATTTTTACTAAAAGCTGTATGATTAACAGGTATTAATATCTTTTATTATTAAAATTTTAAATTTTTAAAACTTTTCCTAAAAAAATATGAATTATCCAGGAATTAATTGAAAGTATCACATTAGAAGTTATGGAGTGGTTTACAAATAAATCGAACTATTTTTCTTTTTAATGATTTTTTAAGGGAAAGTAATGAACTGGTTTTGGGTAATGCTTATTATCTTCAACCGTACCATCAGATAAGGTAACCACAATTTTACTATGAAAGACCAGCATTCACTATTAATGATTTTTGTGAAGAATCCTGAAAAAGGCAAAGTGAAAACCCGGCTAGCAGCTACAATAGGGGAAGATAATGCTTTTAAAGTTTATGAGGATTTATTGAAATTTACCCATCTTATGGTAAAAAATATTGGGGTGAAAAAACAAGTCCATTATAGCCGATTCATTAATCGAAAAGATTTGTGGGAAGCTCAGAACTTTGAAAAAGTCATGCAAACTTCAGGGGAACTTGGGGAAAGAATGAAAGCAGCTTTTAAAAAAGGATTTGAAAATGGTTTTAAAAAAATAGTAATTATTGGGAGTGACTGCCCGGAATTGACTCAGGAAATTTTAAAAAATGCCTTCAAAGCCTTAGAAAAGTCGGATACAGTTATCGGTCCAGCTGATGATGGTGGTTATTATTTACTAGGGATGAATTCACTATTTCCATTTTTATTCAACAATAAAAAATGGAGTACTTCCACTGTTTTCAATGATACTATAAATGATGTACATTCCCACAAACTGACTTGTGCTATTCTTCCTACTTTGAGTGATATTGATCGAGAGGAAGATTTGGTTAAATTCAAATCCTTCAATCAAAAACTTTTTATAGCGCAAGATATCTGAGATTATCCATATCATAGATTTTAATTTGGGGCTATTCAAACCTTTTCAATTTTCTTCCAAAGAAATTATTATTTTGGCTTAATCTTCGTTAGGTTATATTATGGATTTTCCTATTTTTTTGAGCTATGCAAATTTTTATTTGGGAAAAAACGAGACTGGTCGGTTTTTTACTTCTTTTATTAATAATAAATTCAACAGGTTTTGCGCAAAGAAGTAAGCTTTCTCCTCCTGAAATATTTACAGGAAGTAGTACCGATGGGAAGTTTTTTGCTGTAAATCATTCTGAGAAAAGATACCAAGCTGGTGATTTTGTTTATTACAACACCATTAGGGTTTATCATGTAAAATCCAGAAAATTCCTTTCCCTTTTGCGTTTTAAAGCATCTGGTAAAACCCAATCTCTGAGCTTTTCTCCTGATAATAAATTGCTGGTACTTAAATCAGAGAAGGCCTTTTATTTGTTCGATTACAGGAAAATGAAACTTGAAAAAAAGTTTGAAAATATTTCAAGATTATTTGTAATGGAAAATGGAAGAGATGTATTGGTAATAGAACCAGGAAAAATCCTCAATTTTTATGACAGACTAAGCTGGAAATCCAACAGAAAACTTATGGGACATACTCATAAAGATAGTTTTATTGGATTTATCGAAAGCCCTGATGGTAATTACCTGATGGGAAAAACCAGCAAAGGATTTATACTTTGGAACCTAAGGGGAAAACCTGAAATGCTTGGAAGGATTCCCGGATTCGATGCCAAGTTTATTAAAAATGGAAAAGAAATAGTTACGCTAGATTACCAAAACCGGTTAGTATTTGTAAAACAATATGAAACGGTTTCCCTCAATAAGAAGACTGAGTTCAATTGTAATACCTACAAAAGTTATCTTTATTACGATTACAAAACCGGATCTTCTTTAAGTCCTGATGGAGAATTGGTGGCATTTCTGGCGAAAAAATTAGGAGAAAGCTTAAGTATTGGGGTTTTTAATATCGATTCCCAGAAATTGGTTTTCGAACTGGATTCTTCTCAATTTACAACAGAGTTATTGGAAATTAATCAGCCTTATCAATGGGTGAGTAATGAAGAATTAGTGCTATTACAAGAAGGGGATGAGGGAACAAGAATTTCCTTAAATTCAAATATGGATCCAAAACCACTTTCTTTTAAGCATAAATTTTTTGCTTCGTATGCCAACGATTATACTTTTCAGGCGGCTTATGTGAATAAAAAGGTGGGATTTGACCAGTGGAAAAATGGGTATAACCTGATTTTAAAAGAAACTAAAAAATCAACAAGGACATTTTCATATTCCGATGCTATGTTCCTTTCTTTTAGTGCCGATGATCAGTTTGTATTCATAGAACAGCAGGATACTACTCATGCTTTAATTAAACTGAATGATTTGGCGAATGGGAAATTTTCCCGCCCATTAAAATTTTCGAGAACACTCTTTCGACCAGGAAGGGAAACCGCTATTGTGGATGATGCTCAGGCTCCAGCTGATTATGATTATACCTATCTGGAAAATTACAAACATATTAAGGATTTACCGCAAAATGCTAAGCTGAAAGTACATTATTTATCTCGGGAAAATGAAGGTAAAAAAGTTGGGATAAAGGTTCACCTGATGGATGAAGAGGGCAATTATTATTATGGAGCTTCTGCAGAAGATTGGGAAAAAATCTGGTGTAACCTGAAATTGAAAAATAATAAAGGGAAATCTATTGAAAAAACTTTCGAAGTAGAGGAAATTACCAGTGAAGAACACCCAGCTCAAGCTATAGTAATTGTAATGGATCACAGTGGCTCAATGGGGAACGAAAGGTCAATAATTGTGCAGGATGCAGTTGATAAATTCATTGAAAATAAGCGAGAAGTTGACATGGTTGCCCTTGTGAAATATGATAGCCATGTTGGGATAGAGGCAGGTTTTTCCGTAGATAAAGATACTTTAATCGAACAGTTTAATAAGAATGGGCTTTCCGGATACGGAGGAGGAACCGCTCTAATAGATGTAACTTATGAAGGAGTGGAAATGCTGGATAAATTGGAGGGATATGAAGAGAAGTCTATCATTGTATTCACTGATGGGAATGAAAATAGTTCAGTCCTTACGCCAAATGAATTGGTAATAGAGGCAAGGGAAAAAGGGGTGAAAATTCATAATATCGGTTTTGGAGATGTAGTTGATGAACGCTATCTAAAAAAAATATCAGCATTAACAGGAGGAGGATATTTCCAAATTTATGATCGGTTAGACTTTATGAGGATTTTTGATGATGTGTATAAGAAAAACCAGAGTTATTATACTGTAAACTTTGAAGTTGGAAAAAGAGGGGTTTATAGCACCACACTCAAAATTTGCGGTGATAATATTTCAGATTCCATCAATATTACTTTTTCCAACATGCCTGTTCTGGAAGATGATCCTGTAGAGGAAATAGAGGAAGATGAATTTAAACGAAAACCAAAGAAAGGAGAGGTAAAATTGTTAAATGTAAAGTTTGAATTTGCCAACACTAATATTCTTGATGAGTCAAAGATGGAGGTGAGAAAAGCTATTGCTTACATGCACAGATATCAAAATATTACGGTTGAATTGCGTGGTCACACTGATAATATTGGTTCTCCACAGGATAATCTTATGCTTTCTACTCAAAGGGCTAACCGGATTAAGGAAATTCTGATAAGTACTGGAATCAAGCCGGAAAGAATTTTAATTGCAGGCTTTGGTGAAGACAATCCAATAGCCAGTAATGAAACTGAAGAGGGACGGGCATTAAACAGAAGGACTGAATTTGTGGTGGTATCCCAATAAATAGAAATTAAAAAGTATTGATAATAAGTGTTATAGACATAATGAAGACTGACAGACGGAAATTTTCAAAAACAATTTCAAAAATTATCCCATTGGGATTAATGACTCCCGTTATTCCCATTGCCACCAGTTGTGAAAGTAATCAGATTGGGCCTGAAAAAAGCTTGACAATTGCTTCACCAGAAGCGCATGATGAATTGATTGCTGGGGAATCTTTTACGCTATTATGGACAAGCAATAGTGTGGAGAATATCGATATTGCTTATAAGGTGGACAATGCTTCTTCCTGGCTCACCATTGAAAGGGAATATCCTGCATCCACTGGAAGTTATACTTTTGATGTTTTCAGGAATATTAATGGGAAAGTTTTAACCTTTAGAATTTCAGATGCTCTTGACAACTCTTTTTCAAATAATGGGACCCCCTTAAAGATCATTTTTAAATTTGAGATTAATCTAGATGAATATCCCCAACTAAAGGAAGATGGAGGGCTTGTTGAGTTTGATGATGGTTCTACAGATCCATTTGTGATACAAAACATTGGGAGTAACAATTTTAGGAGTTTATCTAAAGTGTGTACCCACCAGGGCTGTGTGATTGATTTACAAGGAAATAGTGGCTTTGGCTGTCCTTGCCATGGTTCTCAGTTTAATATTGACGGTACAGTAACCAAAGGTCCGGCAGAAAGAGATTTGGATGAAATCAGACTGGAAAAAGTGGATGATTCGAATTTGATAGCTTATGTCTAAGTTTGAGTTTAAGTAGTAATTTAAAATTAACCATGTATTATTTTGCCATAAAAGACTGATAGAGAGATTACTATTTCTCGGAAATAATAGCATAGGTGCTTATTTATTTAAAATAATGGAACCTGTATAATGCCTGGAGACTTCTCCATTGAAGTCTCTAAATTTTACATATACTTTTTTCAACCCGGCATTAGGATTTAAATCCCAAGTTTTTTCATCGGAAAAAGATTCCCATTGTGCTCCATCTGCGAAGGTAGGCACATTGGAAATCATCATTTCCTTAGCTCCATTCACATCAAATTTCAAATTTACTTGTGGTTTATAAGTATATTTCGAACCATTGTTAATGGCAATATTTTTTACCTGAAGTGGAACTGATTCCAGCATTTTTGTAAATCTGGAGACTTCAGATGGTAAATTTCCACTTTGACTGAAGGAGTTTAAATCTGCAATAAGCCATTCCCTGTAAGTGCTGTATTTGCTTATTTTGGAACAATCCTTTTCAAGCATTGGGATGGCTTGCCTAGTGGCTTTGGTCAGGTTGCCATTTAATAAATTGGCCAATACCAGATTTTTTTTAATCTTTCCATCATTGCCATCTATTTTGTTGGCTTTTTCGAGGTTTGCTAAAGCTTCTTTAAACTTCTGACTTTTTAAATATTCCCAACCAATCAGACCATAACTTTTACCAAGTGCCTCATTTATATTTTTATCATTGGGAAAGAGCCGATTGGCTTTTTGCCCGATAGCAACAAGCTCTTCACCAACCATTATCTTTTCAGGGCCGTAGGATTTCTGAAAAAGGCTTAGATGGTTTTTAAATGCATTTGAAAGTTCATACTTGTCAGTGGAAGCCATTATTTGTTTAAATTCATCTACTGCTGAGGCAACCGCATTTGTAGTGTTGGCCAAAGTATTTTGAGCAGAAGTGGTATTTTCAGAGTTACTTTCTTGTGTTTCCTCAGCCACAATCTCCTCTATTTTTTCTTCTATTTGCACTTTTTTTGAACCAGTTGTTGATGGAAGATCAGGTAAAGTACTGAGAGACACTTTTAATCCCAAATCTTCTAATTCTCTTACATCAATTCCATATTTCTGGATTTGCTTTTTGGATAACCCTGGTAAATTTCTTTGACGGGATAAACTGGAGATAATTTTTTTTACATCAAGGTTATATTGTAAAACTGTACCGTTACTAGTTTCAGCTAACAATTGTTTATCACTCTCTTTATAATCTAATTGCGAAATAGGCTCATTGGCAGTAAAAACAGCAATTTCCTCGCCTTCTCCAACTGCCATCATTATGTCATTTCCACTTGCATAAAAATGATATTGCTGGTTATCAGAAAAGATATCTGTTCCTTTGTTCCCTGTTAAATTCTCATTCGAAACCTGTGGATCATACATTTGGTAATATGCCTGAAGCAAATTGCCCCTGGCCATTTCATTTTGATCATCAACCCGATAGGCAAGAGCTGCTATCTGCAGGCTGGCAGCAGGATTTTTTTCATCATCACACTGGCTGGTGGTTTTGGCAATTAGTTTATTGGATTGGGCTCTTTTCATATTATGGAAAGCTTGCAAAGTTGCCTGTTGCTGTTGATGCTTAAACCAAAGCGCCATAGTCAAAATTGAACCAAAAAGGATTAATGCCACAATACTCACACTTGTGATGATAAATCTGTATTGGCTAACCCTTCTGGATTTTGAAATGAATTCCTCTAAGAGTTCTGGAGGAGCAGGTTCTTTTTTTTCAGTTTTAGCTCTTTTTATCCATTTTTCGGCATCTTTTAAAGCTCTTTTTCTCAATAAAAAATCCCGGTGTCTACCTTTTTCTGCCCAATCAGAAGCTTTGGAGATGAGTTCTGTATGGTAGGTAATATAGTCCCTGTCAGTTTTGATCACTTCAATCAGGTTTTCAACTGCCTCTTCCTGGTTTTCGGGCTGATCGAAAGGAATCCAATTGAGTCTTTTAATGGTAGGGTGGGTACTTTCTTCGACTACATCATTACTTGGTAAAACATGCAAAATAGGAATAATCCTTTTATTCAATTCCACTGCTAGTTGTACTTCCCTATAACAATAAGCTGATTTCACGGAATGGGGAGAGATAATAAACAAGAAATTGTCAGCTCCTTTTATTCCCACATCAATCTCCTGTTGGTAATCTACTCCAAGTGGTATATCTTCTTTGTCCAGCCAAACGGAATAGTTTTTTTCTTCCAGGATTTGGTGTAATTGGAAAGCAAAAGCTTTACTTCCTTTACTCTGTTCGTTTCCTCTTCCATAGGAAATAAAAATATCTCGATTATTTGGCATGTTCATAGATTTAGGCTCTAAAAATTGTCTGAAAGATATAGGCCAATAGGTTTATATTGGTAAATTAAAAAAAATGTTTTCAAAATGAAAAGAAAGCGAAATTTCATTCTTTGCTCAATTTCACTAAATTAACCAATTATTAACCCTGAGTTCTCAGGATATATTTAAATTTGGGGATTAATTTAAAAAACAAATTCAATAAAGTAGCTAATCATTAATGTCAAAATAATGCCGGGAATTATTTACAAATCTTTAAATAGAAGAAAATTTTTAACCTCCACTGCAAAATTTGCTGGAGTAGCCGCCACGGTTTCTCCTTTTAATTTGATGGGGCAAAATAAACAAGATTATCACCACCTGGCCTTGCTTTCCGATACCCATATTCCTGCCGATGAATCTGAAAGTTACCGAGATTTTTTTCCTGTGAAGAATTTTGAAAAAGTAGTAGGAGAGGTGTTAAACGAAAAACCTGAGTTGTCCTTAATTAATGGTGATCTGGCAAGGCTTACTGGTGAAAAAGCTGATTACAAGAAATTCTCAGCATTAGTTCAACCAATTACCGATGCCCATCCTGTACTGATGACATTGGGGAATCATGATCACAGAGAGAATTTTCATGAGGCTTTTAAACCCGAAAATCAGGAGGACTTAAAAGACAAGCATGTCCTGATATATGAGTTGCCTTTAATCAGAATCATCATTTTAGATTCTTTGATGTATGTGAATAAAACTCCGGGTTTTTTAGGAGAAAAACAGCGGGAATGGCTTGAAAATCATTTGAAGGAAAGTTCAGCAAAACCAACTTTCATTTTTGTACATCATACGCTTAATGAGTATGATTCTGCTCTTTTAGATTTTGACAGGTTTTTTAAAATAGTTCTACCACATAATAAAGTAAAAGCTGTTTTTCATGGGCATGCACATTTATATCATTATGATAAAGTAGAAGATTTACATGTAATTGGTCAGCCTGGAATAGGCTATAATTTTTCAGATGATCAGCCAGTAGGATGGCTTGATGCTAAAATTTCCGAAAAATATGGTGAGTTTACTTTAAAGGCAATTGCAGGAAATTTAGAAGATAATGGAAAGGCAGTAAAATTGGATTGGAGGTAGATTTGGAAGTCGGAAGTCAGAGATTAGAATTTAGAGAAATAAGATTTTTTTATTAAAAAATAAAAAGGTTGGATAAATTAAATATCCAGCCTTTTCAAACAACTTTTAGAAGTTATTTATTCTTCTTCTAATTCTGGTAACATAAAATCCGCTAAGGCACTTTTTTTTGCCATTAATTTTTCAATTTCATCTGAAGTCCTAGGAGCTAAATCAGAAAGAAGTTCGTATCCATCTTCAGTGATTAGGATATCATCTTCTATTCTTACACCAATTCCCCACCACTTTTCATCACAAGGGCTCCCTGGTGGAATATAGATTCCTGGTTCCACTGTCAACACCATATTTGGCTCGAAAGTATTATAATTTCCTCTATCATGTACGTCCAAACCAATATGGTGAGAAACACCATGAGGGAAGTACATGTGTTCGGCATCTTCACTTTCGATAATTCCTAATTTGGCCAATCCTTTATTGATTACCTCTCTTGAAACCAAGGTTGTATTTCTGATTACATTTCCAGGTTTACAAATTTCAAAAGAAGCTTCTTGTGCCTCATAAACCAGATCGTAAATGGCTTTTTGCTCTGGGGTAAATTTACCATTAGCGGGAATTGTTCTGGTAACATCAGCAGTATAGCCTCTGTATTCTGCTCCTAAATCCATTAGAACCAGATCATTGCCAACTTTCATTTTATTATTGGTGATATAATGTAAAACACAACCATTTGCCCCGGCTCCAACGATAGATGGATAACCTTCAAACTCAGCACCGTATTTCTTGAAAACAAATTCGTGAATTCCCTGAACCGCAGTTTCAGACATTTCTGGAGACATGGCTTTCATTACTTCTGCTTGTCCAATACAGGAAATATCAACTGCTTTTCTTAATAATTTTATTTCCTCAGGAGATTTTACCTCTCTCATGGTTGCCATAATTTTACTCAGGCTATAAGTGTCCAGATTAGTTTCTGGCTTTGGGAAAGAAGCAATTACTAATTTCTTTTCTTCGTCACTTTTAGCAGCAAGGTATTTGGCTATATTTGGATCTTTTACCAAGGAAGGATTTAATCTGCTTTTATAGGCAATTGTTTGGGCTATTTCTCCAGCATTTGCCATATCAGAATCTTTAATCATGGCATAAACCTGTTCTTTATCAGCATCAAAACCTTCAGGGTATTCCGCTTTTTCTTTGAACTCCTCAATAAGTTGATAAAGACCTGCTTCTTCTCTTTTGCTTTCTCTTACGTCATTTTTAAAATCGAAGAAAAGTACCTTTTCAAGTTTAGTGAAGTCAATTTCAGTATCCATAAATTCTTTCCCATTGAAAACTTGCTCAAATCCAAGAATTTCTTTCACTCCTTCAACTCCAAGCCTTTTCCCTGTCCACATTTCAGCCATTTCATTTCTTTCTTGTATAAAGAATAATTCATTGACTGATTTTCCCTCAATTTTTTTCTTTTCTGAAAAAATCACCAACACAGCATGTGGTTCCAGGTATCCTGTCAGATAATAAAAATCAGGATCCTGATGATATACATATTCCACATCATTCGCACGGTTTCTTACCGGGTTGGCAAAGAATACAGCAGCAGAATTTTCAGGCATCATCTTCCTAATCTGATCTCGTCTTTTTTGATGGAAATCCTTAGGCAAATGGTCTGCAGGATAGTCCTGAGCCATAGCACTTATCGAGAAGGTGATAAGCAAGAATTTAATAATAAGTTTAGTCATAATTTTTGTTGTAGTTGTTTCTAAAATGAATTTAGGAGGTCTGGAACTTTTTGGTGCAAAACCTCCTATTTACTCGCAAAAGATAGAAAACTTTCACTCAAAGAAAAAAAAAATAAATATGTGCGGAGAGAATTCTGAGATAAATGGTGAAATGAAATTTCTATATCCAGAGGTAAAACCAGTTATTTAGGATGTGGGATAATTGGAAAGAAAACCTTTTAGTTGATCAAACTCCTCATCAGTAACAGCTGGAAAATTAGCAATTCTGAAGCTATTTGATTTCCAATTCCCATAGCCATTTCCCAGTAATAACCCTGCTTTTTTTGCCGCTTTTTTAATTTGAGTGATTCTATCCGGATTGTCCTTAACCCCCAAAACTGTATAGGACCTGACATTAGCATTTTGAATTAAAGGAGAATAACCATTTTTTATCAGAAACTTATTCATTTCCAGTGCTCTGGCCTTAGTTTTATTGTGTACTTTTTCAATGTTTGGCACCATTTCCATTACCTTCATTAAAAGGTAGATGCTAAGCACATTAGGGGTGTAAGTCGTTTGGAAATCCTTCATCTTTTCGGTTAAAAAAGGAAGGCTGTTATAATGTTGATTATTATTCAATTCCTGTGCTTTATTAACTGCTCTTTTGGAGCAAATCATCACTCCCAAACCAGCTGGAAGTCCAAAGCACTTTTGGACTGAAGCGTACCAGATATCTGCATTTCTCCATTCTAATTCAATCCCGGCAAGGGAAGAAGTGGCATCTACACAAATTAGAGCATCTCTAAACTGCTTTTTAATTTTTCCAATGGTTTTATTTTTTACTTGGGTAGCATTGGAGGTTTCATTCTGGGTAAGGCAAATCAAATCAGGATTTACAATTTGCTTTAATTTATTAATCCCAATAGTTTTCTGAGGATTAAAATTCAGCCCTGAAGCGTTTGGCATTAACTTTTTTCGGTATTCCATCCATTTTTCCCCAAATGCTCCATTGTACAAATGGAAACTGTAAAGATCTATAAATGACTGCCCAATTATTTCCCAGCATTCCGTAGCCGAAGAAGTGAAAAAGATGGTGAATTCATTTGGAATATTGAGTTTATCCTGCATCAATTGAATGACCTTTTTCGAGACTTCTACAAATTCGAGGCTTCGATGATTGACACTTAATATCCCGGAATCATAAGCTTCTGCCATAAAATCTTTTACTTGTGGATAAACTTTGGAAGGACCAGGATAAAATGAAATCATTATAAAACAATTTTGAAATATTGAAAACCCAAAAATGGGTAAAAATTGATATTTCTATATTAAAATACAAATAAAAAATGCCTAGCTTTTTATCAAACCAGACATTCTGTTATAGTAAGTTGTGATAAGCAATTTAGCTTATTGAGCCTCTTACCATTTGTGTGTAGGCTCTTAAAGCCGTTTTAAACTCTTCACCATCATCCATTTTTTGCCTAATCCATAAAGCTGCGAAAGCATGAGTCAATTTTTCACCTTCATCATCTCCGGGAATTTCAATAGTAGGAGTTTCCTCTTCAGCCAAATCTGCTTCAGCTTTTTCAAGGGCTTCTGCTGAATATTCTTCAACAAGTTTTTTTATCACTGGTATTTTCATCGTCTCTTTAATTATGATTAACCTAACTTCTCAATTAATTCTACCACTGCTGGTTCCTGACTGGTAGGAACTCCATCTACCAATTCCCCATTTTTAAAAACTGCGAAAAAAGGCAAGTTCTGTACCCCAGCTAATTTTCTGGTTTCAGGACTTTCTTCCGCATTTACATCCAGAAATTTTACATCAGCATAATTCTCATGTTCTGATAATCTCCTGAATTTTGGTTTGAAAAGTCTGCAGCTTCCACACCAGTTAGCGAAGAACTTTACTACCACTTTTTCATTATTTTTAATGATTTCTGAAAAATTACTGTCATTAACTAATTCTACTGCCATGTTTTTTTACTTTTTTTGCAAATATATAGATACGGAAATTTGAACACCTTAATATTTATTTATACTAAAATAAATATTTTTTATAGATGATCGATCGCACCAAAAAACATTCTGAGTAATTTTAAATGTTTTTTGCTCAATATTGAAAACTACAATTATTTATTTTTTTTTGAAAAATGGCACTAAAGACAAGAGTAAAGGTGAGTGAAGTGAAAAATCTGCATGATGGAAGATATTGTGCAGGAATGGGCGTGGAAATGATTGGGCTTCCCATAGATCCAAAATTGCCAGGTTATATTAAGCCCGAAACTTTTGCTGAAATTTCTGGCTGGCTATCAGGAATAAGCTATGTAGGTGAATTAAAGACTCTTGAGGAGTTAAATCCAGACGATTATGCATTGGATTTTATTGAAACAAAAGAGCCGGGACTTATTAATGAGTTGATTTTAAGTGGAATTCCGATAATTTTAAGAATTGATTTGGATAATTTTGTAAAGAAGGATGAACTAACCTCTTTTTTAACTCAATATGCAGGTATCACTTCTTTTTTTCTGATGGAATCATCTGAGAAAATGGATGAGGATAAAAAGATCCTTTTAAAGGAATTGGCAGCAAAGTATGATCTATTCATAGGTTTTGGGATTAATAAGGAAAATGTGAATGAAATAATTGATACCATTAAACCTTTAGGTATTGGCCTAAAAGGAGCAGAGGAAATAAAAACAGGCTTAAATAATTTTGATGAATTAGCCGATATTTTGGAGGCAATTGATACCGATGAGTATCTTTGAGGCTTTTAATTTGAACTATCCAATTTCCCTTCTTGTTAGGGAAATCTGTTTAGCCAAATGGTTAGGAATAAATATAGTAAGAAATAGATATAAATAAGTTGAATATTATGGGAAAGGAAAAAACAAAATGTTTGATTATTGGTTCGGGTCCTGCTGGCTATACTGCGGCAGTTTATGCTGCCAGAGCTGGATTAAAGCCGATATTGTACCAGGGAGATCAGCCAGGTGGTCAATTAACTATTACCACTGAAGTAGAAAATTACCCAGGATATCCGGAAGGGATTACCGGTCCTCAAATGATGACTGATTTCATGAATCAGGCCAAAAGATTCGGGACAGATATCAGATTTGGGTATGTGAATAAAGTAGACTTTTCAGGGCCTACTCATACAGTTTATGTAGATAGTGGTGACGTAATTGAAGCCGATTCTGTAATCATTTCCACGGGTGCTTCAGCCAAATGGCTAGGCTTGGAATCGGAGCAAAGATTGAACAGTAAAGGTGTTTCTGCCTGTGCCGTTTGTGATGGTTTCTTTTTTAGAGGAATGGATGTGGCAGTAGTAGGGGCAGGAGATACTGCAGCTGAAGAAGCCAGTTATTTGGCTAAATTGTGTAAGAAGGTATACATGATTGTGAGACGAGACGAAATGAGAGCTTCTCAGATTATGCAGAAAAGAGTTGAAAGTCTTGAAAATATTGAAATTCTCTGGAACACCAGTACGGAAGAAGTCCTGGGTAAAGATGAAGTGGAAGGCGCAAGGTTGGTTAATAATGTAACCGGAGAAAAAACTGAAATTGCCGTTCAGGGATTTTTTGTAGCCATTGGGCACAAACCCAATACAGACATATTTAAAGATTATTTGGATTTGGATGAAAGTGGCTATATTATTACCGAAAAGGGCTCGTCCAGAACTAATGTGGAAGGAGTATTTGCTTCTGGAGATGCACAGGATCATATTTACAGACAAGCAGTAACCGCTGCTGGTACTGGCTGTATGGCTGCTTTGGATGCAGAAAGATATTTGGCAGAGAAGGAAGTTGCAGTTGGATAAGAACACGATATAGGTCCAGCTATATAGTGCTAAAAAAGATTAGGATGACCAGATTGTATTTTGTTAAATTTTTTAACAAAGTATAATTTGGTTATTTTACTTGAAATTTAGCTGTAAATAGAGCACTTTTGAATGGAAGTTGAGTGCCCAAATATACCATTTGGGAATTCAAAACTAAATTACATACAATATTTCTTCCTGTTAATAGTTTGGTTTTCAGGAATATAGGTAAAATTGTGGTCATATTGATTTTGCCTAAAAGATTATTTATTTTATAATATGCGATACTTTTTTATACTAATACTTTTTTTTATTGCTTCCTTTTCCCACAATGCTGAGGCACAGAAAAAAAAGAAAAGAAACAGAAAAAACAAACAGACAAAGGTTGCTCTTGAGGTATCTCCATTAGTACTTTCCGAGGAGATCATGCCTGAATTTATAGAAGAGGACCCTTATTGTGGAGATTTTTTATATAAGAATAAAATAGAAAACCTGGTTTTAGAAAATTCGGATTCTGTTGATTTCTTGCTTTCCAAAGTTGATTTTCCAAAACCCAAGTCACTTCCCAAAGATACTTGTCTTGATCCTGAGTTTGTAATGCTTCGGGATAGCCTGACTTTAATTAACACCAAATGGCTAAATTCAGCTGATTATTATGGTATTTGGGATACCAGAAATATTGATCCCTATGGTTATAAAGTAACTGACTTTAAAGATACTGTTATTCTAAATTTATTTAATGGAGAGAACTGGTCAGTTCCCCTTAAAAACACGGAGATTAACTCTAAGTATGGCTTAAGAAGATGGAGGTGGCACCATGGAACTGATCTGGATCTAACTATTGGTGATTCCATTTATGCTGCTTTTGATGGAGTGGTAAGAATTGCCAAATACAATTATGGTGGCTATGGATATTATGTAATGTTGCGTCATGAGAATGGTTTGGAAACACTTTATGGGCATCTGAAAAAGTATTTGGTTAAACCTGGAGATGAAGTAAAAGCTGGTGAATTAATTGGTTTGGGTGGAAGTACTGGAAGAAGTTCCGGACCTCATTTGCATTTTGAAACTCGATATAAAGGATATGCCTTTAACCCAACCTATTTATATGATTTTGATAAGGATTCTATGATTGTCTCCAATCAGTTTGCCCTTACTCCTGATCATTATAAAGGCTTAATAGAAATGAATTCCGCTAAGTACCATAGAATAAGAAGTGGAGAATCGTTATGGGTAATTAGCCGCAGGTATCATACTTCTATTAATTCGATCTGTAGGTTAAATGGTATTTCCAGGAAAACAACTTTAAGAATTGGTAGAAGATTACGAATAAGATAATTAGGGTACTGTGATAGCTTTTTCGGAGTCCTTCCAAAGTTTTACATTTAAAAGACTTGCAATCCCGAGGCTTATTAGGGCTATTGTCATTATAAAATTAAAATCAAATCCACTATCAATTAAGTAACCCATTATAAATGGGGCTAATGAAGTACTTGCTATTACAAAAGTGCCGTACATTCCTCTAATGGCTCCCAATGTTTTTACTCCGTATAGTTCCGCTAATACTGCAGAGTTTATACTTGCCATCATTCCTGTTGAAATAGCCATTCCTATTAAATAAGGAAAAGCGATGAGGTAATGATCAAAAAAAATCATTGTGATTAACCCAGCCATTAACGGGATAAGAAAAAATGGAGTAAGCTTAATTCCACTGAATTTATCGATTAATATACCTGTAAAAATGGAGGAAGATGCTCTAGCGAATGCATATGCAATAAAACATACAGCTATCCAGTTGGCTGACCATCCTTTTGAAAGGGCAATATCAACTTGAAAAAAATGGAAGCCAGTGACTAAAAAGTGTAATGAAAATGCACTGAATACAAAAAGAAAAAACCTGGTATCCCTAAAAACTTCCCTTCTTTTCCATGATTTTTCAAATGAGATTTCTTCTGATGTTTCATTTTTTGGATCTTCTTCAGCTTTCACCTCTTTAATTTTTTCTACAATTTTTATAGGCTTTTTAAATACATAGAAAATAAAAGGAATAAGGATAAATAAAATTAATATTATTTCTATACCAATGGCTTCTCTCCAGCCTAACCATGAAACTAAAAAAGCCATGAGAATAGGAAAAACAGCTTGTCCCCCTGAATGACCCAATACTGCAAAACTTAATGCTTTGCCCCGCATTTTATTGAAATATCTCGCCATAGAAGTAAGGGAGATATGGGTGAGTAAACCCTGACCGGTAAGACGGTTGAGAAATATTCCGAAACCAAGAAACCAAAAGTTTTGGGCTGATAAAATTACTAAACAGGCAATTATTAAAACTCCAGTGACAATTAAAACGTAATTTTTTAGGTCTATCTGGTCAATAAATTTCCCGAAATACATTAATGAAAAGGCCCCAGCCAGGGTAGCCACAGCATAAATTAACCCAAATTGTGTATTAGTCAACTGGAAATCATTAATAAAACTGGGTACAAATTGAGCATGCACATAGGTTTGTCCAAAACTTGAGAAAAAGTTGAGTAAAAAACCGAAAATAATTAGTCGCTGGTTGTATTTAAATAGTTGTAGATAGTTCATTTGTTTTATTCAGGACAAAAATCTACCTTCAAAGTAACATGATAATTTTTTAGTTTGAGCATATGCCAAAGCTTATTAGAGAACGAAAAGTCGTATTGTCATTTATTCTACCTGATAAACAAGTATTTTTAAAAGAAGATAATTAAATTCGATTGAAAACTATATTTTAAAAACCCTAATTATGACAAAGTTCAGATTATTATTCACCCTATTGATTTTTTCTGCCATTATGTGGGCATGCTCAGGTGAGAAGGCAAATGATGGGAATGAAAATGAGGGAAATTATACTGAAGAAAATGAAGCGTTTGATTCTGAAGATCCAACAAAAGCTATGGAAAATGCTGTGAAGGGAATGGAAAATGCTTTTGAAGAAAGTGGAATATCGAAAGTGGAACCTGTGAACTTTAGAAAATTGAAAGAGTTACTTCCTGAGGAAGTTGCCGGTATTGATAGAACAAATGCAGAGGGAGAAAAAGCAGGTGCTATGGGCATGAAGATTTCCAAAGCAGAAGGAGGATATGATGATGGAGATAAAAAAATAAATATTTCCATAACAGATATGGGTTTTATGGCTTCTGGTGAGTTAGGAGCGATGATGACTGCTGGTTGGTTGATGGCTGATATTGATCGAGAATCAGACACAGAAATGGAAAGAACAACCAAGATAAAAGGTTATAAAGGATATGAGGAATATAAATTTGATAAAAAGTCTGGAAAGGTTTCTCTATTTGTAGGTGATAGATTTATTGTGGAAATAGATGGTAGAAATATTGAGCTTGATGATTTAAGAGAGACTGTGGATGAAATTGATTTAGATGAATTGGAATCGATGAAAGACGAAGGTAAAGAAGAGTGATTCTATTTTATTAAGAGCCTCCTTCCATTGGTTTGGTTGGGGGCTTTTTTGTACCTAATTTTAAGAAATAATTAATTCAAAATTGATCAGGTAAGAACAAAATTTAAAAACAATTTTTTAGATTAAAATAGATTCAACTTTTTAAATATGTCAAATTCCATATGTTATATTTTCCCTATCTAAGCATCCGATAATTTACCTATGAATGTGCAAGCCAGAGAAGAATTTGTATTACCTTTTTCGAAGGAAGAGCTTTTTTATGAAGACAAAAAAGGGTCTTATTGCGTGCAATATGAAGATTTGGGGGGAAATACTATTCTGGTAACAAGAAAGGGCTTTGCAAGTTTTAAGGCGGTTCAATGTGATTTAGTAATTGTTGAAAAAATCTTAAAAGAGATAAGACCTTATCTTAAAAATTCAGGGATCTATTTTATTCTGGATGTTCGACTATATGAGGGAGTTACTAGGAAAGGTCGGACATTATTGCTCGATTTTGAGAAGAAACTAGATAAAGAGAATATTGTGAGCCATGTAGGTATAGTTGGAGGGGTTTCTTATGTGTTGAAAATGATTAGGTTGGTCACCTATTTCTTTCGAAATTTTTCTATCAGTTTTCATGATGATTTAGCAGGAGCCCTTTCCGAAATTCAGATATATAAATCAAAATTTTCTAATCTTACTGATGTATCTAATCAGAGTGACATAGAGGATACCCTGCTGGATAGCAGTTGGTTGAATAGAAAGTATATATACTCATGCGGAAAAAAGATTGGTTTAGTAAATAGACATGAGTGGAATATCTATGGTGATTCAGGAGATTATATTATTAATGTATTCTTGCTTGGGGAAGATATTTTATTGGTGAAAGATTATGGGAAGACCCCAAAAGAAATTTTACCAAAAGTTTTAATTATTTTTGAGAAGGTTCTGGCTGTTTCCGGGAAGGAAAGGATGTCTGTAATTATAGAAACATCAGAATTATATCTGTTTGATAATCAGATTAATGAAACAGTGAACCTCTCAAAGAAAAATGTTATAAAGCATTGGGATATTATCTATAAAGTATCTTCTGTAATTGACAGGTTAAAATTGCATCTTTATAAACCATTTTTTCCTAAAGACTTACCTCATGTAGTAACAGTAAGTTCTATTCATGAGGCAATTGCCTCTATTCTTAAAGAGAGATTAATTTTCGATTTTCCAGGCGAAGAGGCACAGATAGATAAAATAGAACCACCTTTAGAGGAATTATCAAAAGAAGAACTTATCTCAATTATTAAGAAAGAAAAGGCTGAGAATAAAAATATCATCAGAAATCAGGATAATCGTATTCATGAATTGATAGAATCATTAGGTCAGGTTTCCTGGTCGAAGGATTATCGCCCTAAAATTTTAAATATTTCTCCTGAAGATCCATTTTTTGATCTCTTCAACACATCAAATTTACTTCAACAAGATGTATTTGAAATGCTTCACTCAACTGAATGGAATAATGATAGTTCCGAATGGTTGGAGGAAGAACTGAATGAAGAAAAGAAAGAGGCAGAAGACAAATTAAATCTAAAAACTTTTCTTGAAAATAATGATAATACCATTTGGTTGATCAACGATAAATATGAATTAACAGATTTCAATCAAAACTTTCTGCGGGTTTATTATGGTAGCTTTAAGGTTAAAATTAATGTAGGGGAAAATATTTTGGATACTACTCCTTCTGAAAACATGAAAGTGCTTTGGAAAAAAAGGTATGACAAGGCACTTTCTGGGCAAGCCTGTGAATATATTGACCGCTTTCCAAATCAGAGGAATTCTGAAAATATTTTATTATTCAGAGTATTTCCAATAAAACTTAATCAAAAAATAACGGGAGTTATTGTAATTTCTCAGGACATTACCGCAAGTGAACAGGCAGCAGAAATTTTGAGGTACAATGAAAAAATCCTCGATAATATTTTTAATGCAGTGAATGTGGGAATGGTGCTGGTAAATGAAAATGGGGGTATTGAGCGGGTAAATCAGTATTTCTTAACCCGGTTTGGTTATACTAATGGGGAAATTCTTAAAAAGAAACTGGAGGATATTTTATCATCAAATGCAGTTGAAAGATTAAATGAATCCAAAGAAAAACTTTCATTTGAAAGTCTAGGCATTCAAAAAGGAGGAAATAGACTGGATATTTTTGTGACAGGAGCTTTATTTGAAGGAGAATCTAAAAAAAGATTCAAGATTATTACCATTGATGATATTTCTCAAAGAAAACATGCAGAAAACGAGCTACAACTAAAAAACAAGGAATTGGAAAAAGTTAATAGAGAACTTGATCAATTCGTTTATTCTGTTTCTCATGATTTGATGGCTCCTTTAAATTCAATTTTGGGTCTGATAACCCTTTCAAAATTGGAAACAGACATGGAAAAAATACAAGAATATTTAAGGCTTAAAGAAAAGAGTGTAAATAAACTAAATGAGTTTACTCAAGATCTGATCAACCTTTCTCGTGATACCCGTCTTGAAATCCAAAAAGAAAATATTGATTTTAAGATTTTGCTTCAAGAACTGGTAGAAAAATATGAATATGGGGAAAATGCAGATAAAGTAAAATTAGCCCTAGATGTAAATCAGGAGTTTTTATTTTTTTCTGATAAAAATCGTTTGAAAGTAATCTTTGGAAACCTGATCTCCAATGCATTCAGATATGCCATGCCTCATAAAATGAATCCATTTGTAAAAGTGAGTGTGGAAGTTGGGAATACAGAAGCCACATTAAAAATAGAAGATAATGGAATTGGGATTAAGGAAAAATTCCAACAAAAGATTTTTGATATGTTTTACAGGGCCAATCAAGAAATAAAAGGAAGCGGTTTAGGACTCTATATTGTAAGAGAATTTGTTTCAAAATTAAATGGAAAAATTGAGTTGCAATCTCAATTCGGAGAAGGCTCTTCATTTATCATTACATTACCTAACCTGAATTAGTTACTATCTAAAAAATTCATTTTGTCAGGTTTGCCATTAATTTCCCTTTAGTTTGTCAGGAAAAAAAAATGGTAAATAAAAGGATTTATATCCTTTTTAGTTTTTGTGACATTCTGTCATAATCCTGCCCTTGGCATAAGCATTGATAAATCAAATGTAAGAATGGAAAAATTTGTAACAGTAAAATATAATATTAAATTATGGGAAAAATAATAGGCATTGATTTAGGTACTACCAACTCGTGTGTGGCTGTAATGGAAGGAAATGAGCCGGTTGTTATACCTAACAGTGAAGGGAGGAGGACAACGCCTTCAATTGTTGCTTTCCTTGATAATGGTAAGGGGGAAAGAAAAGTTGGTGATCCTGCAAAGAGACAAGCGATTACCAATCCACAGAATACTATCATGTCCATAAAAAGATTTATGGGTAAAAAGCATTCTGAGGTAGGAAGTGAATTGAAAACAGTTTCTTACAATATAGAAAAAGGAAGTAACGATACTAGTAGGGTAAAGATTGGCGACAGACAATATACTCCTCAGGAGCTTTCGGCAATGGTTCTTCAAAAAATGAAGCAAACTGCTGAAGATTATCTTGGTACTTCTGTAACTGAAGCTGTAGTTACTGTGCCTGCATATTTTAATGATGCTGAAAGACAAGCTACTAAAGAAGCTGGGGAAATTGCAGGACTTGATGTAAAAAGAATTATAAACGAACCAACTGCGGCAGCTTTAGCTTATGGTCTTGATAAAAAAGATCATGATGAAAAAATTGCAGTATTTGATCTTGGTGGTGGTACTTTCGATGTTTCAATTTTGGAATTAGGAGATGGAGTATTCGAAGTAAAATCTACAAATGGTGATATTCACCTTGGTGGTGATGACTTTGATCAGAAAATTATTAACTGGTTAGCAGAAGAATTTTTATCTGATGAAGGAATTGATTTAAGGAAAGATCCAATGGCGCTTCAGAGATTAAAAGAAGCTGCTGAAAAGGCTAAAGTTGAGCTTTCGAGTTCATCGAGTACGGAGATTAATCTTCCTTATATTATGCCTGTTGATGGTATTCCAAAACACTTGGTAAGATCACTTTCAAGAGCAAAATTTGAGCAATTGTGTGATGACTTAATCAAAAGAACTTTAGAGCCGTGTAAGCAAGCATTGAAGGATGCTGGTTTAAGTTCTTCAGATATTGATGAGGTAATTCTGGTTGGGGGTTCTACTCGTATTCCAAAAATACAGGAAGAAGTAGAAAAATTCTTCGGGAAGAAGCCTTCTAAAGGTGTTAATCCTGATGAGGTTGTAGCTATCGGAGCTGCTATCCAGGGTGGTGTTTTAACTGGTGAAGTAAAAGACGTATTACTTCTTGATGTAACTCCGCTTTCATTAGGTATTGAAACGATGGGTGGTGTATTTACTAAGTTAATTGAGTCAAATACCACAATCCCTACCAAAAAATCACAGGTGTTTTCTACAGCTGCTGATAACCAGCCATCTGTTGAAATTCATGTATTGCAAGGTGAAAGACCAATGGCGAAAGATAACAAAACCATCGGTAGATTCCACTTAGATGGAATTCCACCAGCACCAAGAGGTGTTCCTCAGGTTGAAGTGGCTTTCGATATCGATGCAAATGGTATTCTTCATGTTTCTGCCTTGGATAAAGGAACAAACAGAGAGCAGAAAATCAGGATTGAAGCTTCTTCAGGATTAACTGATGATGAAATCCAAAAAATGAGAGATGAGGCGAAAGCTAATGAGGAGAACGATAAGTTGGAGAAAGAAAAAATTGAAAAAGTAAATGCTGCTGATTCTTTAATTTTCCAAACTGAAAAGCAAATTAGTGAGTATGGTGATAAGCTTTCAGAAGGAAACAAAACTGCAATTGAAACGGCTTTAGCCGATTTGAAAACTGCTCATACTGCGAAAGATATTGCAGGAATTGATAAAGGAATGGAAGCATTGAATGCTGCATGGCAAGCTGCCTCTCAGGAAATGTATCAGGCTTCAGGCGATCCTAATGCTGCAGCAGGTGGAGAGCAACCAGGTGCTGAGCCAGGGCCAGATGCAGGAGCTCAGGCTAATGCAGAAGGTGGTGATGATAATGTTACTGATGTAGAGTTCGAAGAAGTAGATAATAAAGATAAGTAATCAGCAGATTACTTGAATATCTTAAAGCATAAAAAAAGGTTGTTGGAATTTTTCCAACAGCCTTTTTTGTATCTGTTCTAATATTTTTGAGACTCCTCAAATCTTTCCCAAACACTTGTGGCTAAATGAATCTAATTATGTCATGTCTACCTTACCAGCATTTTTCTGGTATAACGCTTTTCTATATTTTGCCCAGAGACTTTTAACTGATAAATATATAACCCCTGGCTTACTTTACCACCGC
>JAHQVQ010000205.1 GCA_019634305.1 Flammeovirgaceae bacterium
ACAGAATTTCCCAACATAGAAGCCTTAATATGGGCGGGCATATCATCTGGTCCTTCATAAGTATGTATAAAATAAGGAGCATTTTCTGGAACCATCACATTAAAATGACTTTCAAAATCTGTTCTCACAGTAGGATCTGCATTTTCATTGATAGTAAGACTTGCGGAGGTATGCTGGATAAAAATGTGGGCGATCCCTTTTTTTATTCTTCTTAGGTCCTCTATATTATTTTCAATTTTCGAAGTAACCAAATGAAAACCCCTATTAAATGCAGGAAGAGTAAAACTACTTTGATAAATGTCCATATTTAATTTAATAAAAATAGATGGTAAGATTTTGTAATAATATGTTTCATAATTGGGGTGTTGTCCCAATTTGGGAATTGCTTCAAAGTTGTTATTTAACTAAAGTACTGATAATCATTCAAATGTAATATATTTAAGGTTTTTTGTTTATATATTAAGAGAACCACCTCATTTATAAGGATTTAATTAATATGATTTATCAGATTCTAATAAAATATTGAGGTGCAAAGTAATTTTTTAATATCAAAAAATACAATACCATGAAAGAACTAACCTTAGAAGATGTGTACCATAGCTACATTAAAGATGGTGTAATTGGAAACTGGAAACTGGAATTGGTTTTCAAGGAAAGCCATCACTTCGAATGTTTTTTTACGGAATTGAAAACTGGAAAGAAAGAGGTTTGCTCTATTCCTGCAAGCGCTAACTTAATAATAAATCATAAAGTAGAGGCTATTTTCTGTGATTAATGAGTTACCAGGAAAAATAATATTTCCTCAACTGATATCAGAGGATAATTTTGAGGGAAACCATTTCAATAAAAAAATGCCGATCACCAATTGTGAGAAAAGTTTAAAAAGCTTTAAATAATTGTATCCGGACTTTCCATATTCCCGCATGTAATGAGAAACTTCTATACAATCTGGATTATACGCATAATAATTTAACAAAATATCCAGATAAAGAATTTTTGGTTTTCCATGAGCTAATTTTTCGATTAATTCTCCTTTTATTAGTCTGAAAGAACTTATTCCCTTTAATGGCTTAAAGATTAGCGAGATTAGTGTAACTACAATCCAACTACCCAAATTCTGGAGTTTGCCGTGCTTTTTATCCTGGAAATAGCCATAAATGAGGTCCCCATTAGTTAATTGCTGTTGATGAATAAGGTTGATGATTTCCCTGGGTTTTACCTGAAGATCATCATCAATTGTAATTACAAATTTCCCCTTAGCTGATTTTAATCCCAAAAAAGTAGCAAAGTGTTGTCCTTTATTAGTGGCAAGATTTAAAAGCTTTACTTCTTTGGAAAATCGAGATTTTAGCTCCTGAATAATGATTTCACTATCATCAGTACTGAAATCATTGACAAAGATTACCTCAAAGTCCAGTTTATTTGCTGAGAAAAATTCATTTAATTCTCTAAATAGTCGATTAAGTGTGGATCCACTATTATAAACTGGTATTACTATGGAATAATCTATTTTACTCATTTTTCAGAACTGGGTAACAATAATCGAAAAGCTTGTTGTAAATAATTTTAAAAAAATAGTCTTTGAATAGAGTTACAGTTTGTTTTCCTTTTCTCAAAAAGAGACTCAACAGTTGAAAAAAATTAAAATTCATCTGGTATAAACAACGAATGTAAAATACTACTTTAGTATTTATAAGGTTAGAATGATTGTTTTTTTATGTTTTTCATAATATAAATAATTAAGAATTAACAACTTAAAAATTAAATTTCTATATTTGCACTCCTTTTTTAATTGAGTGAAAAAATATTTAATAAAATGGACGATTTAATAAAATTAGTCGAAAGCGAATATACTGGTCAAAAAGCTTCTCATCCCGAATTTGGGGCTGGCGATACTATAAACGTTCACGTAAGAATCCGTGAAGGAAATAAAGAAAGAATCCAGCAGTTCCAGGGAACTGTCCTACAAAGAAGGAATAAAGGAGGAAATGGAGAAACTTTCACGGTAAGAAAAATATCAAATGGTATTGGTGTTGAAAGAATTTTCCCACTTATCTCTCCAAGCATTGCAAAAATTGAAGTAATAAGGAAAGGAAAAGTAAAAAGAGCAAGATTATTCTACTTAAGAGGTAAGTACGGTAAAGCTGCCAAAGTAAGAGAGAAAAGATTATAGATCTCTTAAAAGAAAAGATTTTTTGAAGCCAGCAAATTTTGTATTTGTTGGCTTTTATTTTTTATTAATGCCTAGAGAAATTATTTATAAAAAATACGAAAGCATAGTTGAGCTAGCACATCGCTTATGAAAATTGACCTTCTGCCTGGTAAAAAAATCTATTTTGCTTCTGATTTCCACTTGGGTTTTCCTTCTCCAGAGGAAAGTGTTGTTAGGGAAAAATTAATTATTAAGTGGCTGGATGATATAAAAAATGATGCTCAACATATTTTTCTCCTGGGTGATATTTTCGACTTTTGGTTTGATTATAAATATGTTGTTCCGAAAGGTTTTATTAGGTTTTTAGGAAAGCTTTCAGAACTTATTGATTCTGGAATTACGATTACCTTTTTCACTGGAAATCACGATTTGTGGATGTTCGATTATTTTGAAAAGGAACTTGGAATAAAGGTTTATTACAAACCAACCTCTGTCTTAATTAACAAAACCCAATTTCACCTTGCTCATGGTGATGGATTAGGCCCTGGTGATACTGGATACAAATTGCTTAAATTAGTATTTACCAATAAACTGTGCCAATGGCTTTTTGGAGTACTTAATCCAAATATTGGGATGTGGTTTGCTTTGAAATGGTCCACAGGAAAAAAACACAAAAAGATGAGTAAAGGCTTGAAATTTTACGGGGAAAAGGAATTTATTTTTATTTATTGCCAGGAAATAGAGCAAAAATCTCATCATGATTATTACTTGATGGGGCACAGACATATTCCATATGAGCTTGAAGTGATGCCGAATAGCAAATATATTAATATAGGGGACTGGATAGAAAATAACACTTATGCCGTATTTGATGGAAATAATGTCGATCTAATCACTTATAAGTAGATGAGCAGAATTAAATATACTTAATAAGGCACAAAATTATTAAAGTTAAAATTCAAAAATTATGAAACCATTTGAGGTATTGTATGAGGATAACCACCTGATTGCCGTAAATAAAGCAGCTGGAGTTTTGGTGCAGGGAGATAAAACGGGAGATGAACCTTTATCTGAACTGGTTAAAAAATTTTTAAAGGATAAATATAAAAAGCCTGGAAATGTATTTTGTGGAGTTATTCACAGGTTAGACCGACCTGTGAGTGGATTGGTGGTGTTGGCAAAAACCTCAAAAGGTTTAGAAAGAATGAATGGGATTTTTCAGGATAAAAAAATAAAGAAAACCTATGTGGCTTTAGTAAAGGAAAAACCTCCGCAGGATGAAGCTAGACTTACACATTGGCTGGTAAAAGATCATTTTAAGAATACAACTAAAGCTTACGAGAATGGAAAAAAAGGAGGGAAACTGGCTGATTTGTCTTACAAAATTCTAGGAAAAGTACATAAATATTATATGCTTGAAGTAAACCCTATGTCAGGCAGACCACACCAAATTCGAGCACAACTAGCAAAAATTGGTTGTCCGATAAAAGGTGATATTAAATATGGATATCCTGAAAAAAACAAAGATGGATCTATTCATTTACATGCCTTTCAGTTAGAGTTTGAACATCCTGTGAAAAAAGAACCTGTTCGTCTATCTGCTTCATTGCCAAAGGACCAAACATGGAATGACTACAAACATTTATTAGATGAAATTTAAGGTTTATTCCTTAACTACCTGCTATGGAAAAAGAAGTTGAAATTAATATAAAAACTACTTATTTTACCCAGGGCACTATTTCTGAAAAAACAGAAAATATCTGGTTTGTTTGCCATGGTTATGGCCAGTTGACCAAACATTTTATCAGGCGTTTTGATCTTCTAGACCCTATAACTGATTTTTTAATTGCACCTCAAGGCTTATCAAAGTTTTATCTGGATAATAATTATGGACATGTAGGGGCTTCATGGATGACCAAGGAAAATCGGGAATTGGAAATAGAAAACCAGTGGAGTTATTTTAATTCAATCTTTGAATGTGAAACTCAAAATATTGATCTTGAAAAGGTAAACATTAATCTTTTTGGCTTTTCCCAAGGAGTTTCCACCATTTGGAGGTGGGCCGAAAAACGAAAATTACCTTTCCATAAGCTGGTAATGTGGGCTGGGGAATTTCCAAGAGAATTCACTAAAGAACAACTGGAGTTTGTACCAGTAGAAGCAACCCTTTTTTTGGTGATAGGAAAGAAAGATCAATATTTCAATCCTGAAAGGCAACAATATGTGGTGAACAAAATGACTAACCTTTGTAAAAAACCAGAAGAAATAATTTTTGACGGAAAGCATGAAGTGAAAAGAGAAGTATTAAAATTAGTTCTCTAAAATTGTCCCCAAACGGAAACGTTACCGTGATTTTTCTTGCCTTTTCTCTATTTAATAATTACATTCTTTAAAAAGAATTTCCTTAATTCGCAAAGAGGCTAAGGTCAAAACAATTGCCCTTATTTTTTAGTAATTCCTAATTCTAAATTATTGGAAATCAATTAGATGGTATTTAGGAATATACTTCCTTAAAATGGAAGTATTGATTTGGCTCAAAAATTCAATTCCTTCATTCAAAATATAAAAATTAGGTAACTATGGAACTCAGATATGCAGCCAATCCGGTTGATGCAAAAAATTACACAACAGAAAGGTTAAGACAGGATTTTCTAATTGAGAAAGTATTTGTACCAGGAGAAATCACTGGAGTTTACTCAATGTACGACAGGATGGTTACCATTGGGGTAAAACCACTTGATTCTTCTTTAGAGCTTCCTTCATTTGAGGCTTTAACAAAAGCAGAATACTTTCTGGAAAGAAGAGAAATGGGGATCATTAATGTAGGCGGAAAAGGGACTGTAAGTGTAGATGGAGAAGTATTTTCATTGGAAAATAAGGATTGTCTTTATGTGGGGAAAGGTAAAAAAGAAATCATTTTTTCAAGTGTAGATAAAAATGCTCCTGCAGAGTTTTTCATTAATTCCACTCCTGCTCATAAAGAATATCCAACAGCTAAGGCTGTAAAAGCTGAGGCAAACCCGGTAGAATTGGGAGCACCAGCCACTTCTAATGAAAGAACTATTTTTCAATATATTCATGAAAATGGTATAAAAAGTTGCCAGTTGGTAATGGGCTTTACCGAGTTGAAACCAGGAAGCATCTGGAACACATTCCCTCCTCATACACACAGCAGAAGAATGGAAGTATATTTTTATTTTGACCTTGCGGAAGATCAGGCAGTGATGCACTTCATGGGAGAGCCTACTGAAACCAGACATTTGGTGATGAAAAATAAGCAGGCTGTAATTTCTCCGGAATGGTCAATTCACTCGGGAGCGGGTACTGCGGCTTACACTTTTATCTGGGCAATGGGTGGTGAAAATCAGGCATTTACTGATATGGACCCGGCAGGAACAGATGTGCTTAAATAATTTGCCAAATCAAAAGAAATAAAACTATGGGAAATCAAATGTTTGACCTTACCGGAAAAACAGCTTTAGTCACTGGCTGTAAAAGGGGAATAGGAATGGGAATGGCTTTAGGTCTTGCTGAGGCCGGGGCAGATATTATTGGTGTTTCAGCTTCTTTAGAGGTGGAGGGAAGTGAAGTAGAAAAAGCTGTAAAGGCATTAGGAAAAAACTTTAAGGCGTATCAATGTGATTTTTCGAACAGGGAATCACTTTATGCTTTTATCAATAAAGTAAAAGCTGAAAATGATAAAATTGATATTCTTGTAAATAATGCAGGAACAATTTTGAGAAAACCAGCAGCTGAGCATCCTGATGAATATTGGGATACAGTGATAGAAGTAAATCTTAATGCGCAGTTTGTATTAAGTCGGGAAATAGGAAAGGAAATGGTAGCAAGAGGAAGTGGTAAAATTATATTTACAGCCTCATTACTAACTTTCCAGGGTGGAATTACTGTACCGGGATATGCTGCCAGTAAAGGGGCAATAGGACAGTTAACCATGGCTTTATCAAACGAATGGGCTGGAAAGGGTGTCCAGGTGAATGCTATTGCCCCTGGTTACATTGCCACTGATAACACCGCAGCATTAAGAGCTGACCAGGAAAGAAATTCTGCTATTTTGGGAAGAATACCTGCCGGAAGATGGGGAAGTCCTGAAGATTTTAAAGGACCTATTGTATTCCTTTCCTCTTCTGCATCAGATTATATGAGTGGATCGATCGTAACTGTTGATGGAGGCTGGATGGGTAGATAAGTACCAGTGCTATAATTTTTGAATAATAATTTAAATATCCATTCTCAAATAAAAAAAGAAAATGCTGTCCAAATTTTTGGACAGCATTTTCTTTTTTACGCATTCTTCTTTTCTAATTTCTTAAATGCAATGTAGGAATAGATTACAGGTATAAAACTCATCGCTAAAATAAATCCCAAGAATAGGGGAGCAGGTAGATGATTGGCTAAAATGATTTTTGTAACTAATAAAATTACCGAACCAAAAACCCAGATTTTTCCGCCTAGGCGATGTGTTTTTCTCCAAACTTCCTCATTTTCCAAAGTCCAGGGAGTTCTTATTCCCATAAAATAATTTGGTCTGATCTTACTCAGATAGTTTCCAATTACCATAAACAGCAATATGATTCCATATTGAACTACATCGGGCATACTTATAGGATAACCTAATGAGATAGCCAGCATTATTGAAAAAAGAATAGTCATAAATACTGCGACAGTTGTTTTTAATATTGTAACAGCATTTGTAGAAAATTTGAGTTTCTTTTTTGGATCAATATAGTAGGAAATAGTAATCATTAAATAGGTGAAGACATTGATAAGCGGCAACATAAAAAGCTCCCACCCCTTTTCTGAAGATCGATCAACTTTTCCATCTACATTCCAGTGGACAGGGATTTTTTCTGGTAAATCTTCCCAGAGATAAAAAAGCATTATAAACGGAATAATTAAGAAGGTTATTCCAATCCATTCTCTTTTTAAAAACGAGTCAGTTTTCATAGTTTTTGGTATTTTTTTAATTAATCTTATTCTTATTTTCCTCCCGCCTGTTTTAAACTCACCAACCAACTAATTACATCTTCTAATACAGATGTATTAAGCGAGTAATAAACATATTGTCCTTTCTTCTCTGATATCACCAAATCAGCTTGCTTTAGTAAATCCAGATGGTAAGAGATACTGGGTTTGCTAATCTGAAATGCATCTGAAATCTCGCCTGCAGTCATGTCTTTTGTCTTTAACATTTCAAGGATTTCTCTTCTTGTAATATCGTCTACAGCTTTAAAGAATTTTTTCATTTAAATATTTAGATAATTATCTAATTATATAATCTAAGATACGAGATAAATCAAAAAATTGATACATTATGATCTGTTTTTTTTTAAAAGAATGTATTTATTAACCAATGAAACTATCTTAGTTTTGTGAAGAAACATGATTATTTATTCCGGATCAATGTGATGATTTAGGGAAAGGATAATCAGTAGTTTATCAGATAATTCTGATTTTAAAAACCAAAAACAACAAAGAAATGAATATTCCCAAATTGAAAACCTGGGTAGCAATACCTGAAAAATCTGATTTTACTATATACAACCTTCCTTATGGCATATATCAGTTTGAAGAGAACTCGCCTGCAGTCGGTGTTGCCATAGGGGAAGAAGTTCTTCGGCTGGATCAATTATCTTCCCTTGGCTTATTGGCAGAGTTAAAGATAGATGAAAGTGTTTTTTCCAAGCGTTATTTAAATGATTTAATAACTTTGGGAAAACCTGTTTGGAGTGGCTTGAGAAAAAGGATGCAAGAATTACTGTGTGATGTAGCAATTCAGGAAATAGTTGAAAATGCACTGGTTAAAATGGAGCATGTAAAAATGCTGATGCCGGTTAAAGTGGGTGATTATACAGATTTTTATTCCAGTATTGAGCATGCTACCAATGTAGGGAAAATGTTCAGAGATCCAGATAATGCGCTACTTCCAAATTGGAAACACCTTCCGGTGGCTTATCATGGTAGGGCTTCCTCTATTGTTGTTTCAGGTACGGATATTAATCGGCCGAAAGGACAAAAAATGCCTCCAGGAGCTGAAAAGCCTGTTTTTGGACCATCCTCCAGAATGGATTTTGAATTGGAAATGGCTTTTGTAATTGGGAAAGACACCCAGTTGGGAACAACAATTTCCACCAAAGAAGCTGAAGATCATATTTTTGGTCTTGTGCTTTTTAATGACTGGTCAGCCAGAGATATACAAAAGTGGGAATATGTACCACTAGGCCCATTTTTAGGTAAGAATTTCGCCTCTTCAATTTCCCCCTGGATTGTAACCATGGAAGCCCTTGAACCATTTAGAACTGAAGGAGCAGAACAAGAACCGGAAGTATTACCCTATTTAAAATATGATGGAAATAAAAATTATGATATTAACCTGGAGGTGTATTTACAACCTGAATCGAGAAAGGAAAATTTAATCTGTCAGTCCAATTTTGGTTATCTCTACTGGAATATGTGCCAACAACTAGCCCATCATACTATTAATGGTTGTAATATAAATGTGGGAGATATGATGGCTTCAGGAACAATAAGTGGAAAAGGGGAAAATGAATTTGGTTCTATGTTGGAATTATCGTGGGGAGGGAAAAATAAAATTCAATTGGATGAAGAAATTACCAGAACTTTTCTGGAGGATAATGATATGGTAATTATGCGGGGATTTGCTGAAAAGGGAGGAATCAGAGTAGGTTTTGGAGAAGTGAGGGGGAAATTATTACCAACAAAATCTTGAGAAATGATATATAAAAAGGGATCAAAATTGAGATCCCTTTTTTAAAAATTATGATTTAGCAACCGATAACCTGACTTTGAAATCATCTAATTCAAGTTCGGTAGCATCAGAGACATTTTCTTCAATTGAAAGGGCTAAAGCCTGAGTTTCTGTACAGATATAATCCTTAAAAGTGGTTAGCGCTGTATTCACCATCGCATCTCCTTTTTCGGCTTTTATTATAATTTTATCCTGTACTTCCAAGCCCATATCTTTTCTCAGGTTCTGAATTTTGTTTACAATATCCCTAGCGATACCTTCCTCTTTGAGTTCATCTGTTATATTGATATCTAAAGCTAAGGCTAATTTTTCGCTGTTACCTAAGTAAAAATCCCCTAAAGCCTTGGCCATGGTATAACTCATCTCATAAAAATCATCTCTAATTTCAACTTTTTCATCTTGGATAACTCTAAATGTTGATTTTGTAGAAGAGTTTCTTATTTCATCTATAAGCAAATCAAGGTCAGATAAATTACCTGTTAAGTTAAGATTTGAAATATTTGAAAGAAATTTTGCAACAGGCTGGATCAACTTTCGATCTAAATGCTTTCCAATTTCTCTGAAATTTGGTTTGATTTGACGAACAAAATTTTGATTAAACCCATCTTGATAATCAATATTTTTAATATTAACCTCATTTAAAATAATATCTTCAACTTGTTTAATTAATTCCATTTGTCGTTTACTTTCAACAGGAATTAATATTGAATTCAATGGCTGTCTTACCTTTAAATTATTTTTCTTTCTAATAGAATGAACTAAAGAACAGATCTCTTGTGCCAAAGCCATTTTCTCTTCCAGATCAGTATTAATTACTGATTCATCCGCCTTAGGGAAATCACTTAAGTGAACAGATTCTACTGATTCTTTTCCAGAAACTTCATTTAAATCTTTAAACAATCTTTCAGCAAAGAATGGAGAAATTGGGCTCATCAATTTGGATATAGTTTCCAGACAAGTATATAAAGTCTGGTAAGCCGCCATTTTATCTTTATTATATTCCCCTTTCCAGAACCTTTTCCTGTTTTGTCTCACATACCAGTTACTCAAATCATCAACAGTGAAATTCTGTATAGCCCGGGCAGCTTTTGTAGGTTCATAATCTCCCAAAGCCTTATCCACATCAACAATCAAACTATTTAGTTTGGAGATAATCCACTGGTCTCCTTCTGTCCTTTCCGACATTGGAATTTCAGCTTCTTTAAAAGTGAAATTATCCAAATTGGAATACAGGGCAAAGAAGGAATAAGTGTTATAAAGTGTTCCAAAGAACTTCCTTTGCACCTCCTGAATACCTGAAAGGCTGAACTTCAAATTATCCCATGGTGGTGCATTTTCTATCATATACCACCTGGTGGCATCAGGACCATAGGTGGCTAAAGTGTCAAAAGGATCAATTACATTGCCTTTCCTTTTGGACATTTTTTCCCCTTTCTCATCCAATACTAAGCCTGTAGAAACAACATTTTTGAATGAAACAGGACTTTGAGGAAATTCTAACATTACTGCCAAAGCGTGTAGCGTAAAGAACCATCCTCTGGTCTGGTCAACTCCTTCGGAAATAAAATCTGCCGGGAAACTTTGTTCAAAAATATCCTTGTTCTCAAATGGATAATGCCATTGTGCATAAGGCATGGCGCCACTGTCAAACCAAACATCTATCAAGTCTTCTTCTCGTTTATAATATTTTAAATCTGCACCAAGTCCAGCATCACGATTGCTTGTATCTAAATTAACTACCTTGATAATCCGATCTACATAAGGTCTATGTAAATCTATACTATCTAACTCTTTTTCTACTGTGGTTAAATAATCAAAATAGGTTTTAAAAGGAACTTCAAATTTTTCCCAATCCTCGAAGGAAAAATATTTTTCCTTTATTTCACTGAATAACTTTTCAATATCTATTTGAATACCATCAGGAAGAGGAGAACTCTCTGGTTGTTTATTTATCTTATTTTCTTGTTCTAATTTTTCCCTGAAAATCTTATACTCTCCTGTTTCATTTTTTAAATCATTTAGAAATTTTTCATACTTTTCTCCACCAAAATATAACCATTCATCTCCTTTAAAGTCATCTATTATACTCCCTATACAAATATCTGGTGCAGAATTATCATTTGTGGCTCTCCAAATTGGCAAAGGCGTTCCCCAATATCTTGATCGGGATAGATTCCAGTCCACCAGATTTTCCAGCCAGTTGCCAAACCTTCCTGTCCCGGTGGCTTCTGGTTTCCAATTAATTGTTTTGTTCGCAGCAATTAACTGATCTTTCATGGCAGTGGTTTTGATAAACCACGAGTCCAGCGGATAGTATAAAACAGGCTTATCAGTTCTCCAGCAATGTGGATAACTGTGTTCGTATTTTTCTACTTTAAATGCCCTGTTTTCTTCTTTTAATTTTATGGCAATTAAAACATCAGTTGGCTTATAATCTGATTTAGCTACTGTTTCATCCTCCTCATACTCTGCTTTAACATAGTGTAAAGGAAAATCAGTTACCTCTTTCACAAATCTTCCCTGTCGGTCAACTAATGGCATATCTTTGCCATTTTCATCCTTTACAAGAATAGCAGCAATTCCTGCCTGTTGGGCTACTCTGGCATCATCCGCACCAAAAGTAGGCGCAATGTGAACAATTCCAGTACCATCAGCAGTACTCACAAAATCTCCGGGTATTACTTTAAAAGCTTCTCCTTCTGGCTGAACATAAGGTAAAAGTTGTTCATAATTTACACCAACCAATTTTTTACCTTTAAAAGAAGACAACACTTTAAAAGGAACTACTTTATCTCCGGGTTTATAATCCTCAAAAACAGCTTCTTTTTGTTTTGCTGAGAAATATTTTCCCACCAAATCCTTAGCAAGCACTACTGTAACTGGCTTGAAAGTATATTGATTAAAAGTACTTACTCTTACATATTCTATATTTTCTCCAATGGCTAAAGCCGAGTTGGAAGGTAAAGTCCATGGAGTAGTCGTCCATGCCAGAATAAATAAATTATCCTTACTTAATCCTTCAAATAACCATTGAGATTTTTCATCCTTTTTAACCTTAAACTGGGCAGTGATGGAAGTATCTTTCACATCTCTGTAAGTTCCAGGCTGGTTAAGTTCATGCGAACTCAATCCTGTTCCGGCTGCAGGGCTAAATGGCTGGATGGTATATCCTTTATAAAGCAATCCTTTATCGTAAAGCTTTTTAAGCAAATGCCATAAAGTCTCTATATATTCTTTTTCGAAAGTGATATAAGGATTATCAAGATCTACCCAATAACCAATTTTTTTGGTCAGGTCATCCCAAACACCTTTAAACTTCATTACCGCTTCTCTACATTTCTGATTGTATTCTTCCACAGAAATTTTTACCCCAATGTCCTCTTTGGTAATGCCAAGATCTTTCTCTACTTTAAGTTCTACTGGGAGACCATGCGTATCCCATCCTCCTTTACGTTTTACCTGATAACCTTTTAAAGTTTTATATCGGCAAAAAATGTCTTTGATCGTTCGGGCAATAACGTGGTGAATACCAGGCATTCCATTGGCCGATGGTGGTCCTTCATAAAAAGTGAAATTAGAATTTCCTTCCTTACTACTGATAGATTTTTCAAAAATCTGGTTGTCCTCCCAAAACTTCAATATTTCGTTCCCTACATTTACAAGGTCCAGCTTTTTATATTCTTTATATTTCATCTTTTTTCCTGATTCGAATTGATTCTATAAGTCAGATAAATTTAAATACTACTAAACAAAAATAACAAAAACCATTATTTCCCCTCTGGAGGGGATACAGGGAGGTTTTTTTCTTTTTAATCTCCACAATTTAAAAAAATGCCTAGTAGCAAGATAAATATCAATACAGACTTTTTTGCAAAACAAGATGCAAAAGTAATAATTTTTTAAGGAAGTGATTTAAACTTTTTGTTTGTTAGCAAAAATTGACAGTTTAAGGTTATCAGGAAGTAGAAAAATTTCGAAATAGTGGAACTATTGCTAAGTTTTTCTGCGAACTGAGGTTCTTGAAATGGCAATTTGCAGCCTAAAGAAATAAGTTTAAATCACTTCAAGCAAAGGAAGTTTTAATGGTTTTGTTTGGGGAAGTGAAAAGGTTGATGAGGATTCAGATAAAACAGTTTAAAAAAAATGAAATTCCAAATACAAAATTGGCTTACTTTTCAGAATGAATGGGAATTGAGATCTCTTCATTTTTATGCATTTGAATTGTCTTTCCAGGTTTGCTCGTCATGAATATCAGGAAGAAGGGAATGATAAAAAAAGTGAGCATGATATACATAAACCCAATTAATCTGTTTTTGGTAGTTGCCAGACCCAATTGTTGTGCACACCAGATTAATAAATTCCGAAAAAGTGGAATAGGGAGGAGGATTAGAACACCTATAAAATTGAATAGAAAGTGGGCAATAGCAATACTTATTGCTGCCTCCGATTTCGAAATAGCGGCAATAAGTGCGGTAATAGTAGTACCTACATTTGCTCCCATAATAAATGGCAGCGCTTGTTTGAGCTTTATTTTTTGAGTGGCTACCAGCGGAACCATAATTGAAGTGGTCACAGAACTTGATTGCAAAGCTGCTGTAAAGATAGTACCCATTCCCAAAGATTTTATGGAGTTTCCAAAAACAAAAGAATTTAGTTTTTTTCGGGCATCTCCAATCAAAATAGCCTTTAATAATTCGGTAATACTTTTTAATGAAAGCGCAATAAGAATTACAGCCAAAGCCAATAATAAATAAGGGCTATGGGTAAAAAAGCCTGACAGATAATTGGAAAAGGATTGTAGAGGGACAAATTTTAAGTGATTATCCTGAATACCGAAAATGCTCAGGAATCCGGCAATACTTTTACATAGGGAGGAAAAGAAACCTGTGAAGTATTCTAGAGGTAAAATAATTAATACTGCAAAAAAATTAAAAAAATCGTGAATGACCGCTGCTGAGATTGCTTTTCTAAATTCCGTTTTTTCTGTGATATGTCCCAAAGCCACAATAGAACTGGTAATTGTAGTGCCGATATTCGCACCCATAATGATAGGTAAGGCACTTTCAAAAGAAATCGTGCCTGCAGCAACAATGGCAACAACCATAGTGGTGGTGGTAGAGCTACTCTGAATAATTGCAGTGGACAGAAGACCAATAAACAAACCCACAAATGGATTTTGAGTGGCATTGATAATACCCTTGGCAAAATCATTTCCAAGCATGTTAAAAGCCTGGACCATCAAATCAATAGACAGCAAAAAAAGGAAAAGAACACCAGAAACTACCAGTACTCTCTTAGCTATCATATAAAAATTAGGTCTGATTTTATGTATCGTTCTTTCAGCAATCATCCAACTTCATGGGTATTTGGTGAATTGTATAAAAGCAAAAATAAGCAGATAACTTATTTTGTAAGTGTATTATGGTATTAATAAATAGTTAAATAATAGTTAGGCTATTGGTGAATGATATTTGAATAATGAGAAATAGCAAAATAATAATAATATGAAAATTAATTTCTTATATTTTCATTACTAAATTATCCATTTTTCCAATGATCTTGTTTAAATATAAAACTGGGATTTCTGTCATAAGTTTTCATAGATTCAAGGTCAATAAGCATTTGAACCAATTCAGGTTGAGGATGGCAATCATCTTTATCTGTCCTAACACTAGAATGACTGTAAATGCCTGGTTTACCCATTAAAGCATCCTCATTTGTTTCCCATATATTGGGATTATAAGTTTTGGGAATTTGATATTCCTCACATAAAAAATTGAGTAATTGCCTAAGTGATTCAATTTGAGATAAAGTATATTTTTGATAATATTGATGGTTTCTATAACCAGTAGAATATTGAATCACTTCATCATTGGGAATTACTGGTTTCAAAGGATCTCCTTGTGGCTTGAAACAACCATTTTTCCACTCCAGCCAACCCCAGTTGCATAAACTTATACCAATGGAATTTTTTTCTAATTCCCTGCATTTGTTTTTGGTTTTGTACATTTCAGGAATAAGGTTTCCCCTCAAATGAACGCCTAAATGAATAGACCAATATTTTGAAGGAAATAACTGAAATATTTCTCCATCTTTAAAATGAGAGTGATTTACGGGATTGTAAGGTTTCCCGGCAATTACTGAAAATGTCCCAAAGGGATGATTAACTCCCTGAAGGTATTTATAAAAATCCAGTGGATCAGGCGGTGTAATCGTATGGTGAATGTATATCTGTTTTTTTTGTCCCGAGCCTGTAAAAAAATTCTTATTACTTAACTTAAACTGTCTATTGACACTTCCTAAGTCTAAATTTGGTTTCATATAATTCTAAAAAACATGAAAAGAGAAAATTAGAACGAAGTATAAGCCCGTATGTTTAGTTGGTATTAATTAAATTGAAATAAATTTAAGTGTTTGGATAAGTTCTAGTTTTTACTAATCACTTTTGCTCTCAGGACTTTCTAATTCCACTTTTTTCGTTTTTTCTTTGGTTGCTGGTACATCACTTTTAGAAACTTCTTCCTTGGTGTTATTCCCCTTTCCCAATTCTACCAACATCTCAATTAAAGAGGGCTGTGGATGACAATCAGATAAATCTGTTCTAAAACTGGTATGTGTATAAATGCCTGGCTGACCACCTAGTGCAGATGGACTAATTCCCCACATGTCTGGCTGATACATCCTAGGAATATCATACAGGTTACATAAAAAGTCTAAAAGCTGACGTAGTGATTCTATTTGGGCATCGCTGTATTTGTGGTAAAAATTGGAGCCTCTGTATTTTTCAATATATTCTATTACCTCATTATCAGGAACCAGCGTTTTGTGTCGGGTATAAAATTTACCATTAGAGAATGTAAGCGGTCCGGCATTACACATCATAATTGCAATTGAAGCTTTTTCTAAAGAGCGGGTATGATTTCGGTTTTTAAAGGAGGCTGGAATGTTATTTTTCTTGCTATGGCAATTCAGGTGTAGTGCCCAATACCTGGAAGAAAACACACTGATAATATCACCATCATTATAATTTGCCCCAACTACACTTGGTTTTCCCGCAATTACCAAGCTTGCAGCAGCTTTAAGGGAGTTCTTCCTCCAGGAATCAATTAATTCAAAAGGATTGATATTTGAAGCAGAATGATGAAGAATGATTTGCTTTTTGGGAAAAATTTCAGAAAAATAGCCGCTTTTTTTATCAAGTCTGTCCAGAATTATTTTGGATAAATCTAGTGGTGGTTGTTCCATGGCACTGTTGATATTTAAGGTTCAATGTCTAACTAACTAATAATTTGCAAGTCGAAATGTTTACAAATCTTTCCCAGTTTAGAAAAAAGTCAATTATGAAAAGCTCATGTTAAAAAATAACCGTATTAAAATTCTTGTCTTTATTCTATTCAAATCTATGGTTTTGTAGTTGATTTCCAAATTATTGAGATAGCTATAAACCAAAATTATGATAGTATTATTGAGAAATTCCATCCTAAAAATTGATATGATAGTAAAATACACCTAAAACCTAAAGAAAATGGATTTCGAAAACCTCCATTTTTTCTAGATAAGATTCCAATATTTTTTTTCAGCAGCTCAATAAAATCCAGAAGCAGTTCACTATAATTTCAGTATTATTCGAATAATTGTCCCTGTTTTGTATTTTTGTGATCGTTTTCAATGATGAACTATAATGAAAGAAGAAATTAGAGTAAGATTTGCGCCTAGTCCAACCGGACCATTGCATATTGGAGGAGTAAGAACAGCACTTTTCAACTACCTTTTTGCTAAAAAGCTTGGGGGTAAAATGTTGCTGAGAATTGAAGATACAGATCAAAACAGGTTTGTGGAAGGGGCAGAGGAATATATCAAAGAATGTCTGGAATGGTGTGGAATTGAGTTAGATGAAAGCCCATGGTCTGCAGAAGGAAATGTCGGACCTTATAGACAATCAGAGAGAAAGGATATTTATAAAAAATATGCTCAACAATTAGTGGATGCAGGGAAGGCTTATTACGCTTTTGATACTCCGGAAGAATTAGGGAAGTTAAGGCAAAAGTTGGAGAAGGAAAAGGGAGAGTCTTTCCTTTATAATGGTTTATGGAGAACCAGACTTAAAAATTCTCTGACTTTATCAAAAGAGGAAGTGGAGCAAAAACTGGCTTCTGGCGAACCCTATGTTATTCGATTGAAAGTGCCTTTGAAAAAGGAAATCAGGTTGAATGACATGATCAGAGGTTGGGTAGTGGTACATTCCCATACTATTGATGATAAAATTATCCTGAAAGGAGACGGAATGCCTACTTACCATCTGGCTAATATTGTGGATGACCATTTAATGGGCATTACGCATGTGATCAGGGGAGAGGAGTGGTTGCCCTCTGCACCTTTACACGTTTTGCTTTACCAATATTTGGGATGGGAGGATTCTATGCCAAAATTTGCCCATTTGCCTTTGTTGCTTAAGCCAAATGGAAATGGGAAATTAAGCAAAAGGGATGGCGATAAATTAGGGTTTTCAGTTTTCCCTATTGCCTGGAATGATAAAAAATCGGGAGAAGTGTTTTCCGGTTACAGAGAAGATGGATTTTTGCCAGATGCTTTCATTAATTTCCTTTCTTTATTGGGATGGAACCCCGGTGGAGAGCAGGAAATATTTGATATGGAAGGTTTAATCGAAGCATTTTCAATAGAAAAAGTTGGGAAATCAGGAACTAAGTTCGATTTTGAAAAAGCCAAATGGTTTAATCAGCAATATATAAAAGTAAAAACTGATCAGGAACTTTCAGGGTTCCTGTTAGACATTTTGCAAGAAAAAGGAATTCCATGTTCTACAGAAAAGGCAGAAAGAATTGCTGGCTTAATGAAAGAAAGGGTAACATTTATCCAGGATTTCTACGAAAGTGCTCAGTACTTTTTCCAGGCTCCGGAAAACTATGATGAAAAAACCGTAAGAAAGAAATGGAAAAGTGATGTAGCAGAAGTGCTAAACGAGTACCAACAAGCCATTTCTGGAATAGAAGATTTCAATGAAGTTTCAGCTAAAGAATGCCTTGTGGGTATTTTGGAGAAGAATGAAATGGGATTGGGCAAGGTAATGCCGCCATTAAGAGTAGCCATTTCCGGAGTAGCCGGTGGACCCGACCTCATGCCAATTTTGGAAGTTTTAGGCAAAGAAGAAGTTGCCAATAGAATAAGAACAGCGATTGAAAAGTTGAATTCGAATTTGTAGTATTAAGCTTTTCGAAAAAAATTCCCTCATTTGGGTGTAGAATTATCTACACCCAAATTCTTATATTGCCGTAAACTGTATGGTTTTTTTAATCTATGATAACAATGGCAACCTACCAATAGTCCAGGGTTAGAAAAATTTGTGGTGAAATAATAATTCAATTTGTAAATTATAAGGTCAAGTCTTAGGAGTTTGAGCTCTTTTAATATTGTATTTCCTAAACAAATCAGTAGAATCTTTTAGTAAAAAAAAATACTCTCAGTTGGATTTATTGAAAAATAATGACTGTGTAATTTAGGAATAACAGGATTATATCTTATCCATAATTTTTCGCCAATTTTATGTTCACTTGTTGCACTTGACATTTGACCATAAAATTTATCCTTGTCTACTAAATAAAATTACTCATATACATAGCCTCCTTTGTGAGCTGGACTTTTGTCTATTACTTCAGCTATGCAAACTTCATAATAAATATTAAGAATTATCCCTTTACCAAAACCAAGTACTAAAAAAGCAACGAATGCTAACACTATTATTTTTTTCATACCATATTGCTAACTAAAATTTCAAAACCGTACACAAAAAAAGATAGCGAAACGCTATGCATTTTGAAGAAAGGAAAAAGATTGACAGTTTTGGGCTGCAAAACACCAATTCACCATCAATCTTTTAAAAATGTTATACAAAAATATAAAAAAACATTAAACAAGGTCTATAAAAATTTAGGGAGCAAATCAGAGGAGAAACGACTGAATACCTTAAGCGGGATTTTATATGCGATGATCA
>JAHQVQ010000206.1 GCA_019634305.1 Flammeovirgaceae bacterium
AATTGGTTTACAACCAAAAATACCAGAAAACATATTGATGAAAATAAATAAATTTAAAATATTCTTCTTTATCCCATTAGTTTATATAATCTTCTTTTCTATTTTTATTGGCGGAATGTTCGGAGGAATAATGGATAATGAAACTGAAACACTTCTTTCTTTTCTTTTTAATTTTTTCCATTCCAGTATTTTCTATTGCTCAAAACTCTTATTCCCATTTATATCCTGGCTATTTTGGTAATGGGAGAACTGGAAAATTAGAAGGTTTTTACCTGGGTTTTAAAGGTGGGATTAATTTTTCTGATTTTACCAGAGAATTATTAGTCAATCCTGAAAGAATTGATTCTTACAATCCAATTCTATCACCTGCAGCTGGAATTTTGGTAACAGTTGATTTACATGAGAAATTTTTTCTTAGATCAGAATTTTCCTTTATTGGTAAAGGTGTAAGTTATGAAAGTAAAGATGATGTCACCACCATTACCAGTGACCGAAAATTATCTTATTTGGAGGTTCCTTTATTATTAAATTATTACCTCAACAATTATGGAAACCGTTGGAGACCCTACATAGGAGGAGGGTTAAATATAGCTTTTCTAATATCTGCCATAGACTATAAAAAAGAGGTGATTAATAGTACAGGAGAATTAGTTAGAGAAGAATCTAAAAATGATGTTACCAAGTTCCACAAGAACCTGGAGTTTGGGTTTTCTGGGAATTTGGGTATGAATTACCAAATCTCAAAAAGGGCTTATTTAAATTTTGATGTAAGTGGAATCCTTGGGTTAAGCAACATCAATAATCCTTCCCCTACTGATACAAATGATCCCTTTACGGTAAATGTGGGAGTAGTTGGGAGTTTGGGCTTCCTTTATGAATTATAAAAATAACAGCGTTGGGAAATTCAATTCCCTACGCTGTTTTCAATTTATTATTCCACACCTATAATTATAGACTCTCGAGATACCGAAGATACCTGAAACAAACCTAAAGCCCCATTGGAAATGTTATTCCGGAGGTTGGCTGGAATTGGGCCAAATAGCCCACCATCATTATTTAAATTCAAATCCATATCCTGATAGAATAAAAAGCCTGATCTTGCCATGCTATACATTTCTACGGTTACTGAATCTTCTTTTTTATGGTAATAGCCTCCTGTTATCCCATCTATATTTTCTCCAATATATTCATCATCAGCATAGAAAATGTCTCTTCCATCATCATTTTGAATAACCCCATTTTCATAAAATTTGAATAAATAATAGTCCTTGGTGTCTTGAGGCTCCTTTGTATAAATCAAGACATCATAAACATAAGCTGTATCCAAATCTGTTTCATTTTCTACCTCATCAAAATCTACCTCCCAGCCAAGGCTATCTATTGGCGAAACGGGGTTCAGCGTTTCAGTAGCTTCATAAATCCCGCCTTTTACTTCCACTTTCATGGAATAAGTTCTGCCTTCAATTCCCTGAAATTCTGAAAGATATACGCCTTCATTGTCAGGATCTTCTTCGAATTGAAAAGTATTTCCAGCATCATCCGTTACGGAAACTGCAGCTCCACTTAATCTAGGAGTTTCTCCTGTGGTATAAAAATCAACATTTTGCCCGACCACAATTCTCTGTTTCCGCAACTCATTGGTTATTAATCCATCTATTACAATAACTTGTTCTGCTTGTTCAAGATCAAGTTCAATGGTTTTTTCTAAATTACTGCAGCTTGCTAAAATGAAGGAAGCGGCTATATATATTAAAATATTTTTCATGGTTAATTCAGTCAAAATATATTGTTATCAATAATTTAAGCACCGGTGCTCTACACCGGGTACTATTATTTCCGAGAAATAGTAATCTCTCTATCAGCCTTTTACGGCAAAATAATACACGGTGAATTTTGAATTACTACTTAATAAGGTGATTTAAAACCTAATTTGAAAAGAATAAGACATTAGGATAGGAAAAAGGGATACCTGTCTAAGTTCTTTTTCTGTTCCATCACCAATTATTTCCCCTTCCTTATCTTGTTTTGTTCTGGAATAAACCGTGAAGGGATTTCGTCTGTTATAAACATTATAAATGGATATGGACTGACTCGTTTTAAATTTCCTTAAATCGTTCTTTTTGCCTTCAATGTTATAAGAAAGATCCAATCTATGAAAATCTACCATTTTATATCCATTCCTTCCACTGTAATAATCCAGGTTAAACCCATCACCGTATTCATAACGGCCTGTTGGAATTGTAATAGGTCTTCCAGTAGTGTAGGTAAATGTTCCTCCTATGCTTTTTCTATCAGTTAGCTGGTAAGTTGCTGCAATATTAAAAGCATTTCTACGATCATAATTAGCTAAAAATACCTGACTATCATTTACATCCGGAACTCTTCTTTCAGTTTTTGAAAAAGTATAGCTTAAAAATCCGGTCAATTTGCCTTCATTTTTTCTCAATGAAATTTCCAAACCATAAGAATCCGATTCTCCTTGTCTGTATTCTGTAGATAAGTTTTCATTAAAGAAAACCTGAGCATTATCTGCAAAATCGGTTACATCAAGCATGTCCTTGTAATAAATCTCTCCTGAAAATTCATATTCATTGCTTTTGAAATTCCGGAAATAACCTAATGCTACCTGATCTGCCCTTTGAGGCCTTAAATATTCAGAGCTCGGAGCCCAAGTATTGAATGGGATGGGGACGGTAGAGTTGGCAATTAAATGAACATATTGAAACATTCTTTGATAAGATGCCTTTAATGAACTTTGTTCATCCAGGGTATAACGCGCTAAAAACCTTGGTTCTAAATTCGCATATGTTTTTATTGGCTTATACTTTTTGTGATATTTGATACTGGTAATTTGAGGATCTAGGTTATCTTGTGGATCTTCATAATATCGAACTGTTCCCGGGCCGATGTGCTGGAACATGGCAAATCTCAATCCGTATTGTAGGGATAGTTTTTCGCTTAACCTTTGTGTATTTCCAATATATGCTGCGTAGTCCATCGCATACATTTTTTCTAGCTCAATCGTCTTGAAAATAGACCGACTACCTGTTGGTGTAATTTTTCCGGGAGAAAACCTTCTACCAGTAACCTGAAAACCAAAGCTTAATTCATTTTTAGGATTAAGGAAGTAGGAGACATCGTTTTTTAAAGTTAGCTCCTGCATGTTGGCGGTCCAATCCAAACCTTCCAAAGGATCATCAATATTAAGACCATAATCAAAATCACTATAGGCCACCGTTAAATTGGAAAACATCCTTTCACTAAAAAGATGATTCCAACGGAAAGTAGTTGTTTTATTTCCCCAATCGATTCCCCCTCCATCGAACCTCAATACATCTCTTCCTAAATATGCCGATACAAAAAACCGGTCTTTATTGTTAGGCTTCCAGTTTACTTTAGCATTCAAATCATAATAATAAACAGGGATATCCTCATTAAATAATTTGGCCATCACATCAATATAAGAACGTCTTCCAGAAATCATAAAAGAACTTTTCTCTTTGGCAATAGGTCCTTCCAACATTATTTTACTAGCCAATGATCCAATAGATGCCGATCCTCCCAACTGTTTTGCATTTCCATCCTTTGTTCTTACATCGAGCATGGATGACAATCTGCCTCCATATTGGACAGGAATACCTCCTCTGTATAGGTCTGAACTTTTAATGACATCTGCATTAAAAACTGAAAACAGACCAAAGAAATGGGAAGGATCGTAAACCGGAGCTTCATCCAATAAAATCAGGTTTTGATCAGAACTTCCTCCTCTAACAAAAAAGGCAGAAGTTCCTTCACCTGCTGTTAAAACTCCAGGTTGCATTTGAACAGCCTTTATAATATCTGGTTCTCCAAATAAGGCCGGAAGTTGCTTTACCTCCTTAATATTAATTTCGCTTCGGCCTATCGATAAATCTTTTACATAATGATCTTCTTCCTCGGCAGTAACCACTACTTCTAATAGTTCTGTCGATTCTTCCTGCAATTCCATATTTATAGAAATATCTTCAGAAAGGTTAATATTGGTTGATTGGGTCTGATACCCAATGTAACTAAAGCTGATTGTGTAATCACCAGGGGGAAGCGTGATCGAATAAAATCCATATGGATTAGTAACCACACCATTTTTAATTTCCTTTATAAATATGGTTGCACCAATGAGTTCTTCCGCATTATTGACGTCTTTTAAATACCCACTAATGGTATGTTTATCCTGAGAAAAAGCAATATTTGTCAACCCCAGGAATATAATAACCTGAATTAGAGTACGTAGCATGACATTTAGTTTTGTAGGAATGTATAAAGTTTTGAATGAAATGATAAGTGGGAACTGAGCCCCACTAAAAAATTAATTGATTTGGGCGATATTAATTTCTAGCAGACCTAAATCATTTTCCAGAACGAATAATTCATAATTCGTTTGAGAAATATTGAATCCCTCAAGGTAGTTTTTAATGGATTTCAAGTTTTTGTTTTTTGATAATGACACTAGTTTGGAAATTTTTGAGTTTTTCATGATTAATTAACTTTAAGTACCTGTTTTTTAATGAAAGGAACTTGAAAAGACCTAAAGAAATGTTTTGCTTTTTGATCTTTTTTTAATTTTAAAAAATCTATTTTAAATAGATACCTTTTGATTATTACGGGTTTTATTTTTTTAAGATTTATTACTAAGTCAATTATTAAAGTGGATACCCTTAAAAAATGATTATTTTTTTTTGAAAATGTTTTTATAAGTGTGTGAATATAGGAGCCAAAGCAGAGCAGGATAGAAAATAATGGTATAGAAGCAGGCTTGAAATATTTCTAATTCTGAGATAGATTTTAGGCAACTACTATTAGCAGTTGCAATAAAACTTTTCTGATTAATGAAAATGAAAAGGCTGGCAAAGGTAATTATGATAAAAGCGATGTGGTCCGAGTAATTAATCCTTAGTTTTTTCCAGATAAAAAAATTAAATATAATTGGCACAATTACCAAGAAAATATCTGCACGAATTAGAGACAGTATAAAAATCCCAATAGAAAAGGGGAAAGCCAATTTTATTAAATACCTTTCTATTACCATTTCTCCTATGTCAATTATTTGAATAAAAATATCCAAAAAGTATGAAAATAACTGAAAAAGATCTAAAAAGAATAAGCAAATTCATGAGCCTGGTACTTAGGCATCGACCAGAATTAATAGATATTCAACCTGATGAAAATGGTTGGGTGGCTATTCCTGAGTTTATTGAAAAGGTGAAGACAAAATTACCAGATTTTGATGTTAATTTAATGGAAGAGGTAGTGGAAAAAAATGATAAAAAGAGATTTGCTTTCAATGATGATAAATCTAAAATCAGGGCAAGTCAGGGACATTCTATAAAAATAGATTTGGATTATAAACCGGCTACTCCGCCCGAATTTCTATATCATGGTACAGTAGCAAAATTTCTAGACAATATTAAATATGAAGGGCTAAGAAAAATGAAACGGCATCATGTCCATTTAAGTAAAGATGAGGAAACTGCCATTAAGGTAGGAATTAGAAGAGGAAAACCGATTATACTGAAAATCCTTGCTAGCGAAATGTTGAAGAATAATGCTACTTTCTATGTTTCGGAAAATGGTGTCTGGCTTACGGAAAAAGTTCCTTCAGCATACATCGAATTTCCTGAATAGGGGATTACCCCAGCTCAGCAAGTATTTTAAGTAAATTTTACATTAATTCTCCTGAGTTTTTTATATATTTGAGAAAGTTTTCATGACTTTAAAATTTTTAGGTTGAACATTTGATTTTGATTTTGAAAAAAGGCTGGTACTATTACCGGCCTTTTTTTATTGATTTTTTTATAATGTTTATTCCGCTATTTCGCTTTCTTTATACCCATACCGAATGGCTTTTGCTTTTAATTTTTCTCCTTTCTTTATTAAAAATGGTTCTGAATAAATTTCCCAAGAATCAATGTTTTCCCCTAATTGATAACCGATTGATGCTGCTTTGGTAGCACAGTTAAGGGCAACCTTCACTTCACCATTTTCAGCCTCTTCAATATTTATTGATGGTATTTGGGTCAAGGGTTGGGTTCCTTCTGGCCATATAGCATCCCTCAATTCTTGCTCAGGAATTAATCCCAAATCATTAGTTTCTTTTTGCCATTGTTTTAATCTTGTACTGAGTTGTTGTTTGATTTCCTGAAATTCTGGATCATCAGCAAGGTTATTTACCTCCCATGGATCATTTTGAGTGTCATATAATTCTTTTTTTGGTTTACTTTCCGCAAACCAGGCCAAAGCTGGACCAATCAACTTTTCGTCTTTAAATAATTGTCTCATGGTGCCATTCATGGTAATTTGCTCTGCATAAGAAAGCGGGTAGGAGTAAGGTACTTCTGGAGTTAGATTCAGAATATATTTATATTGTTTATCCCTGATGGCTCTGATTTGGTCCAGGTGTTCATCTGTTCGGTCTCTCGCTGCAAAGATATATTCTTTGGGAGTGGGAAGACTTTCTCCTAAAAATGGTTGTCCCTGGATATAATTAGGAATTTCCACACCAGCCAGGTTTAAAATGGTTGGGGCAAAATCAATAAAACTGATCATTTGATTACTTTCACTTCCTGGTTTCAGGTTATTAGGCCATTTTACTACTAAAGGTACTTTGATATCAGAATCGTACATCCATCTTTTCCCTCTTGGCAGGCAAGTTCCATGATCTGTATAAAACATGACTATGGTATTTTCTGCTTCACCTTCCTTCTCTAGTTCTTCCAGTAATTCACCTACCCATTTGTCCATATAATGAATATTGTCATACATTCTGGCAACATCCTCTCTTACATCAGGATGATCTGCATAATAGGGTGGGAGCACTACTTTACTTCTATCAGTAATATCTGGAATTGGTATTCCTTTTTCCTCTGCCTTGGTTTTCTGGTCGGCTACAGTCTTTTTAAACAATCGACTTTCATGGGTCTGGGCAGAATTAAAAACTGCAAAAAATGGCTGACTTTTATTAGGACGGTTTCTATAATGTGCTTTTGGACTGGTTTCATTCCAAATAGTAAACGGTATCCCAAATTGATAATCGGTTTTTGCATTATTAGTGCAGTAATATCCTGCCTTTCTTAAATACTCTGGAAAACCTTTTACTTCTGAAGGAGGAGTACCAACATAAGGAGCACAATAGGGATTATCTTTTTCTTGTGTTCTATGATGCAATGTCCCGATGGTGGTCTGATAACAACCAGTAATTAATGAAGATCGGCTTGGGGAACAAACTCCGGATATAGAATAAACATTGGTGAATTTCATTCCCTCTGAAGCCAATTGATCAATATTAGGCGTAATTGCCACTTTATCTCCAAAGCATTTGATTCTTGGACTCATAATCTTCAGCTACTATCCAGATGATGTTGGGAGGAATGACTTTTAGGGTTTCCTGTTTGATTTCTGGATTGTTTGCTGGTTTTTGCTGACAAGAAAATGTAAATAGTAGTAACCACCCAATAAAAAAAGGTAACTTGTTTTTTGTATTCATTTTCAGTTTTGTAATTTCTGGTGTTTATGATTTAATTTTGTTGATGGACCTAATTAATTCAATTAAAATTAATTAATCTTTTCCGACCTTTACCCACGAGATTTGTGTTTTATAAAATGGCTGAGCAAAGGGTCTTATTTTTAGAGATTTGAATGCACAAAGCTTAAAACAATTAGAAAGAAAAATTAAATGGAATATATAATAATTTTTATAAAAGAACTTGTTGAAATTACTAATGAAATGTCTCCATATCTATTATTGGGGTTTTTATTTGCAGGGTTTCTTCATGTTTATTTTCCTAAGGATAAAATCAATAAATATCTGGGAAAAAGGAAGTGGACTTCTATTGTGAATGCAGCAATTTTAGGAGTTCCGTTACCACTATGCTCGTGTGGAGTAATCCCAACAGGTATTTCCTTTTACAAAAATGGAGCATCTAAAGGTTCAACAGTTTCTTTTTTGATTTCTACGCCTCAAACTGGGGTAGATTCTGTTTTGGCAACATATTCTTTAATGGGGTTGCCTTTCGCCATAATTCGCCCTTTTATAGCATTATTTACAGGGATTTTAGGTGGTTTTTTTACAGATAAATTTGATGGAGATCCCTCAGAAAATGAGAATGCAGCAATTAATTTGGAAAGTAGTTCAGCAGAAAATAAAGGAAATTCTTTTAAGAGAATGTTTAATTATGCTTTTGTAGCATTTCTTCAGGATATTACCAAATGGTTGGTTATTGGATTATTAATCGCTACATTAATTTCAGTACTTATTCCAGAAGATTTTTTTGTGGATTATTTAGGGAATGAATACCTGGGAATGTTATTACTTTTAGCTGCATCTATCCCAATGTATGTTTGTGCAACAGGTTCTATTCCCATTGCTACTGTTCTCCTGATGAAAGGGTTATCTCCAGGGGCCGCACTTGTTTTTTTAATGGCCGGTCCTGCAACTAATGCAGCTACTATTACGGTAATAGGGAAAACAATGAGTAAAAAATCTCTTGTAATTTATTTGCTTACTATTATAATCTCAGCTCTAGGTTTTGGCATTTTTATTAATGAATTTTTACCAAAAGAATGGTTCCTTTTAATGGATCATAGAACAATACATGATCATTCCTCCAAAACAGTTTTATGGAATTCTTTTCAATCTTTATGTAGTGTTACCCTTGTAGTTTTAATGGTTAATGGTTATCTTAAACAAAATAATTTTTTCAAACCCAAGAAAACTTTTGCTCCTTTTGTAGAAAATATTGAGATGGAAAATGTAACAATTAAAGTCAATGGAATGACATGCAATCATTGTAAAATGAATGTAGAAAAAAATCTATCTCAACTTGATGGAATAGAAAAATCTGAAGTAGATTTATCGAGTTCAAGTGTTGCAATTTCAGGAAATAATCTTGATTTTAATAAAATAAAAACCAAAGTAGAGGAAATTGGTTATGAGTATATGGGTGAAGTTAATTAATAATTTATTTCCTAGTACCAGTTAGACTATAATTTTTAGAATTTTATTTTCATACCATTAAAATAACTGCAGTATTTCCAATCATACTGAGCTTTTTGCTCCTGCCTTTTTTGTACCTTATATTATTTTTTAATTCAAAACACAAAATTATGAAAAGGACTTTTATTTTATATTTAGTAGCTTCCTTATATCTAGGGGTCACTAATGGCATATGCCAGGAAGAAAAATGGAGTTTAAATGGAGGGTTCGGAATTGCAGGATATGCAGGAGATTTAGACAAAACAGGAATTAGTTCGCTAAGACCAGCCTTAAACTTTGAAGCTTGGTATCGCCTTCATGAAAATCTTCATTTAAGAGGTGGTTTTAGTTTATTTCAATTAATGGCTGATGACCATATATCCTCAAGAAATAGAAGCTTTAGGGCAAACATGTGGGATGTATATGTCGCTCCAAGTTTAACCTTTTCATTTGATAGATTCCAACCGTTAGCTTACCTTGGATTTGGACTTACCAAAATTGACCCTGAAGGTAGAAGAAGAGAAGGGTTTTCAAATTTACCAAAACATAAAGTAGAAGCTCAAAAAGTAAATAAAACAGCTTTAATTGTTCCTTTTGGATTAGGGTTTAGATATTTAATCACTCCAGAATTTGCCATTGTTGTAGATGGTGGATTAAGATATGTTGATTCTGATGAAGTTGATGGCGTAAGCCGAAAAAGTATTCCAGTTGATCAGCTTAGAGGTGAGGCAGTCAGTTATCATAATTCTGTAAGAAATGCCAACCAGCAATTAAAACCAGGAGATTCCGATACTCCTCAATTTATTGGGGGTGGTAATCCAAACATGAAGGATTTGTATGGCATGTTTCTGATCAAGTTCCAATATATATTCAATCAAAAACAAGGCTTTGGTCCTAACTAAATCATTTTGATTTTTTTTTAGCTAGGATAAAAATACAGATAGGCTTTCTCTTAATTTTTTTAGAGCAATGCCTATTTGGTTTTCAACGGTTTTTTTTGAAACACTCATTTTATCAGCAATTTGCTGATAAGTTAGTCCTGAGTTTCGACTTAGTTTAAAAATTTGCTTGCACTTTTCTGGCAATTTCTCTATTGATTTTAAAACCTGTTTTTCAAGTTCAAGGTATTCAATCAATAATTCACTGTCATTGTTTGAAATTAGTTTTTCTTCAGGAAAATTATCATCGAATATTGGCTTTTTTGACGCATTTCTATAGTAATAAATAGCTTGGTACCTTACTGCAGTATGGAGATATGCTTTTAATGATGAATGTATTTTTATCGTTTCCCTTTTCTCCCAAAGATAAATAAACACATCTTGTACAATTTCCTCTGCAATTTCAGGAAATCGAATATATTTTAAGGCAAATTGACAGAGTGTCAGATAATATTGATTGAATAAATACCTGTATACCTCCTCATTGCTGTTTGAAAGGCCAGTCAAAATTTCTTCTTCTGTATAACCAGATTCAGTTTGATTCATTAATATTTTATTTATTCAATCGAAAATCAAGGAGTTTTTGAAGATAATTGTAAGCAAAAATAATTTATTTTGTATTAATCAATTATTTTTTATGCATCTTCAAAAAATTCAACCAAGCTGAAAATGTTACAAATTGTTTTTCCTACC
>JAHQVQ010000002.1 GCA_019634305.1 Flammeovirgaceae bacterium
ACATGGAAATGAAACCAGTGGTGTAATAGCGCTAGAAAGAGTTTTTGATTTTATTGAAAAAGAAGGGATAACTCTGAAAGGTCGATTTGTGGGCATAAGAGGAAATATTGCTGCCCTGAAAAGTGGAAGGAGGTATATTGATAAGGATATGAACAGGGTTTGGGATGATGAAACAGTGAAAAAGGTCATCAAAAACACTGAACAGATTTCCGAGTATTCAGAATTGAAGGAAATTTTTGAGGTATTTCAAAAACTTCAGTTTAATCAATATCCAGATCGTATTTTTTTGGATTTGCACACTACATCAGCCGAAAATGGGATTTTCATAATGGTGGAGGAACTCGAAACCACCGGCTACATAGTTGAAAAAATCCATGCTCCAATGGTACTGGGACTTCATAAAGGATTATTAAACACCTCAATTCCCTATATGCATATGCATGGTTTTACCTCATTGGCTTTTGAAGCGGGTAAAATTGGCTCTTACCAATCCGTACACAACCACGAAATGGTCATTTGGCAAGTATTGTGTTTTGCCGGATTTATCGATTGGGAAGATGTACCAGTACAAATTCAAAATTATAATTACCTGAGTGAAAAGACTGCCCATCTTCCCAAAAAGATGATTTTGGAATACTGCCATCACATCCAACCACAGGATCAATTTAAAATGAAACCAGGATTCAAAAACTTTGATAAAGTAGAAAAAGGAGAAGTAGTAGCCTGGGACAAAAAAGGAGAGATTCTGGCTCCTGCAGAAGGCTTCATGCTAATGCCTCTTTATCAACCTGAAGGAAGTGATGGATTTTTTATTGTGAAGGAGTTGGAAGGGTAAAGTAAATGTTGGAATCTTATCAAAAATTACAATTTAACTTCCATAATTCCCTAATATGAAACAATTACTACTTTTTGTTTTAGCAATTTCTTTATGGAATTGTAATACGGATTCAACAAAAAAGGACACTCCCCTACTTCATCACCTTACAAAGTTTGATACAATTAGTGTAATAAAAGCCTGCTATTTTAGAGAAGACACCAAAAATTTAGTGTTGAACCATAACCTAGAACTAAAAAATGAAGATTATGATGGAGAATTCCTCAACTATTTAAGCACAAAACAGAAACAAGATTTAGTCAATAACTTAAATGATTACTTGGCTGATATATCAAACATTGATCGCCTTGAATATCTAAAAGGAATAGAAGAGTGGTGTTTTATTAGTTACAAATTCAATATCTTCAAAATTTATCCTAACTTCCTGATGAACAATTTCCAGAGATTCTTTATGGTAGCCAAATTCTTGTAAACTATTATTTGGAGAACAATTTAGTAACGGATTATGATATTGAAGTAATTACAAGTTTATCCTCTGTAGAATTTAGCATTTTATATTTAAATACTATTAGTTTTTTGCACAGACAAGATAAGACAAGGAGAATTAAATGTTTCACTGAACTTTAAATTAAATTAAGCAAGTTGGTTAATTGATAAAGTTTTTCATTCTCAAATCTAATTCTCCCCTCAACAAAAAAACCGGCAAATTTTTCAATTCTACCGGTTTTTTTTAATAGGTAATCGGTCTTGGTTAATCCATCAAAATTGATGATGGCAATTTCATTGCTTTATTTCTTTTTATATTTTTCTCGTTCAACCTAAAGTAGGAGGTTCTTTCCTGTTCGGCCAGGATTCGGTCAAGATTCAATTTTAATCCTGAGCTAATTAAAAACAACAGGCTTTGGGTAAGCACTAATTCTGGATTGTTGTTTAATAAGTTTTCCGCTTCTTTAAACGCCTTAATGGCTTCAATTTCATTTTGCATTTTCAATAAAATAATGCCTTTTCGCTGTAATAATAAAGCCTTAATTCTAATTTCTTCTAAATTTTCAGGGGGCTTATTCCCTAATTTTTTTAAGTTGATATTACAATAATCCAATACATCCTGGTAGGCGCCTGATAGTTCAAGTGCTTCCAGCAAATAACCAACATAATGTCTTAGAAAAACATCCTGATCGTTGGTTTGAATAACCATTTCCATAGCATACTTAAAATACTTAATTGCCAGGATGTTATTCCTTTCCACAACATAAATTTTCCCCTGCTCAGCAATAGCTTCATGTGTCCTCCATCCAATGGATTTTCCTACAAGGGAGTTCATTTTTTTCACTCCGTAGTTCCCCATAATTTTAATGTTTTTAATTTCAGTAAATAAAAAGGATAGCCAGGTTTCAATTTTTAAGTTAATAGCCTAAAAACAGTCCTGACCTGCTAGTAAATTAGTTTATTAAAGGAGTAAAACTGGAAGAAAGTGGTAATAGTGCCCCTTGCACTAATTGTCATTTGTTAATTAACCCTGTGGGAATGAGATTATTAAAAGCATTCTATAGGCTCAATTATTTGCATCTAATCCCACTATCAAAAAATTTGGATAATATTTAGTTTTTTAAAATAAGAATAATCATATTTTTTATTAAGTAAATATAATTATATGGGTTTTTAGTTTTCACAGTTTTGCAAGTAAGCATTTTTTATCGAAATCTACAAATACCTAAATATTAATTTTAGGTGAATAATGGGAATGGATTTAATAAGCAATTTTTATTAAACCCAAACCTGAATACCTACAAACTTCCTTTGGTACTTGGAATTTGATCGTCATTCGGATCTCGCTTTATTGCCATTTTTATGGCTTTAGCAAATCCTTTAAAGATTGCTTCAATTTTATGATGCTCGTTATCTCCTTCTACCTTAATATTAAGGTTGCATTTTGCGGTATCTGAGAAAGATTTGAAAAAATGATAAAACATCTCGGTAGGCATTTCCCCAACTTTTTCTCTTCTAAATTCGGCTTCCCAAACCAGCCAGTTTCTTCCTGAAAAATCAATAGCTACTTGAGCCAGCGCATCGTCCATTGGCAATAAAAACCCATATCTGGAAATTCCCTTTTTATCACCTAAAGCAATAAGAAAAGCCTCTCCCAAGGCCAAAGCTGTATCTTCTATAGTATGGTGTTCATCTATATGCAAATCTCCTTTTACCTGGATGGAAAGATCGGCTCCGGTATGTCTGGCAATTTGCTCCAGCATATGATCGAAAAATCCCAGTCCGGTAGATAAAGTAGACTTCCCTTTCCCATCGAGATTCAATTCAATTTGTATGTTGGTTTCAGAAGTTACCCTGCTTACAGTGGCTTTTCGGGGAGGAAGTTTTAAAAATTCATAAATTTCGTTCCAATCTGTAGTCACTAATGCTGCATTTTCATTTTCATCATTGGAAATAAAAATACCTTTTGCTCCAAGATTTTCAGCCAATTGGATATCTGAAGCTCTATCTCCAATTACAAATGAATTGGCTAAGTCATAATTTCCAGACATGTATTTTGTCATTAGTCCGGTTCTTGGTTTTCTGGTAGGCGCATTTTCATGCTCAAAGGTTTTGTCTATCAACATATCATCGAAAACTATCCCCTCTCCTTCCAGAGTTTTGAGCATTTTGTTGTGGGCAGGCCAAAAGGTATCTTCAGGAAATGAATCTGTTCCCAACCCATCCTGATTGGTTACCATAACTAATTCATAATCAAGCTCACTGGCAATTTTATTCAGATTGATAATTACTTTTGGAATAAATTCTAGCTTTTCTAGGGAATCTACCTGGAAATCTTCTGGCGGTTCATTAATTATAGTTCCGTCCCGGTCGATAAACAATACTTTTTTCACGATCTGTTATTTTTGAAAATTCTGAATCTCCTCAATAATTAATGAGTGTCCATTCATGTTATAATAATAGGATTTGCCAGTACAGCAACCAATTTTCTTTTTTTAATACTATTTTTAAAAATATGATTGATCTTTGTGCTTGCAAATTTTAATTTACAAAGTTACAAACCAAGTAGGTTGCTTTGCAAAGATACCAAAGACTTGTTCTCAATATTTGGTTTGCAGCAACATTGGTAAGTAACAATAAAGCAATTAAACCAATTACATAGCATCAAACTAAAAGTATTGATATCGCTTTCAGTTTGACTAAATATTAATAAATAATACAAGCATTTCCCCAAATTTAAGGGTGAAATTGCATCAGGTATTAATTAGTTTTTGCAAGAAAATGAGAGTATTTCCAATATTATATTTTGTATTAATTTCTTTTCCATCTTTTGCCCAGCAATCTAAAGAAAATTTAGAGAAGGAGAGACTTGCGCTGTTGGTAAAGATTGAATCTACCAATGATATTCTAAAAAAGACGTCCAAAGATAGAGTTAGCCACCAGGGGAAATTACGCATTCTTAATTCACAGATTTATCAGAGTTTATCTCTGATAAAAAATGTCAGTACAGAGTTGGATATGATTGAGGAAGATGTGGTGGAAACCAATGATATTCTGGAAGCGCTACAAAAAGACCTGGAAGACCTTAAAAAGGAATATTCTAAAATGCTTTATTCTTCTTCAAAAATGAACCAGCAGGAAGGTTACCAAAAACTATCATTCCTATTGGCGAGCAAAACCATGAATCAGTTCCTTTCCCGACTCAATTATTTTGAGCAATATCAGGGTACCAGAAAATATCAGATGAACCAGATTATTCAAGTGAAGGATATGCTGGAAAACAAAAAAGTATTTCTTCAGAAAAGAAAAGAAGATAGATTAATACTGTTACAAACAGAGAAGAACCAAAAGAATAAACTTGTAAGATTAAGAAAAGAACAAAAAACGCTTTTTTCTCAAATAGTGAATAAGGAAGAAGATCTGAAAGAAGAAATTGAAAGGGAAAAGGAAAACTTCAGCAACCTCAATAATTTATTGGCAGAAATTATATCCAACGACCTCAAAAAAATATCAACTGGAGAAATGGGTTCTGACTTATTTAAATTGACTCCAGAAGCCCAAATTGTTTCAGATAGTTTTCAATTAAACAGATCGAATTTAATCTGGCCGGTGAAAAAAGGTTTCATTGCCGAAAGATTTGGAAAACAACCTCATCCGGTTTTAGAAAAAATATGGGTGGAAAATCTTGGGGTTGATATTGTCACTAGTGAAGCGGAAGAAGTAAGAGCCGTGTTTGATGGAAAAGTGGCTGCTGTAAACAAGGTGGTAGGCTTGAACTATGTGGTTACATTGCAACATGGCGACTATTATACGGTTTACGCAAATGTGAAAAATGTATCGGTTCGGGTAGGACAGTATGTAAAGAGAAAAGCTGCATTAGCAAAAGTAGTTTCCAATACGAGTAGCATCCCAGAGCTACAGTTTCAAATCTGGCACAATCAAAATAGATTAGATCCAGAATTATGGCTGGCTCATTAAATTGGGCCTTTTTTATTTTTGATTCTTTCCCAATCATTGTTTAATAGCTTCCTCTTCATTACTTCCCATTTTTTCTAAATGATAGGCCAATCCATTTATCTCTAAATATTTCCATTCTGGAAAAATTACAAATGAATTATAGGCCTGCTTCATTTAATGATTAAAAAATTTAGCACAAGTCCTTTAAAAATCAAATTTTATTTCTAATTTGAGAACGTAATAATAAGCTGTATATACATTGTTTTTTATTCGTGCGGCTATTTTTTCTATTTATCATTCCCTTCTTATTCCTTCAATACTATGGATGGTCATTTTTATATTGTCGATTTATTAGAAAAGAGAACTATTAAAGAAATCCTAAAAAAAGGATCAAGGTCCAAACCTGAAATTCAGGAATTACAGACGATTTTATACGAAATGGGCTTTGGTAGAAAGCTAAAATGGAATGTTTATAATGCAGATGGTGATTATGGAAGGTTAACCACACGCGCAGTTAAAGACCTTTGCAAGCGAAATAAAATCATTGGTCATGGAGATATTATCTCTGAGGAAATTGCGGAGGTAATTGTCAAATTATATGATATTCTGGATGAACTACAGCAACTTTATTTGGATATTCACAATGGAAATTATAAAACCAGGTACCGAAAAGGAAGTAAGTATAAAAATGAAATAGCAGGTCTGCAAACTTTATTGAATGCCATGGGCTACGGGAAGGAGCTAAATTGGGAAACTTACCAAAATGACGGGATTTATGGAAATGGAACAACTAAAGCAGTTCTAAAATTTGCCTCTCATCGGAACATAAGATCGAAAGGAGAATACTTAACTAAAAGTATGTGCCGGAAAATTGTAAGTGAGTTTTCTAAATATTATGGAATAGACTGGTCTAAAACCAGAAAAAGCATCAAGTTCAATATAAATAATAAACCCAACAACAGGAATGATGAACCAACCGAAGCTCCCCCCATGCCTACATCAGCTTTGGTAATATATTCTGACACTCATTTTGTGGGAAAAAAAATCACCTGCGATGTCGATTTTATCCCTGCTTTGAAAAGAATTAATACCTATGCTGCAAAACATGACATCAAGATATTGATTACCAGTTCTTTTCGAACTTCATTTGAAGTCCCTGGAGCTATAGTTACTCCTGCAAGAATGTCTAACCATATGGCTGGGCATGGGATTGATATGAACATAAAATATGGTCCAAATTATTCGCAGCTTTGTAATTCGCAGGGTTTGCGTAGAAGGTTACCCCGACAAATAGCCAATTTTATTGAGGAAATCAGAAACGATTCTGAACTGCGATGGGGAGGAGATTTCAGGACTTCAGACCCGGTTCACATTGATGATCATTTGAATAATGATCCGAAGAAGTGGTTAAAAAGATATGAAGCCGTTCAAAAATCCCGGAAGCTTGGTTTGGCATAACATAATATAAAAAAGGACAGCAAATTTAATTGCAGCCCTTATTTTATACTTTTATAACAATTAGATTATTTATCTTTTGGCCATTCTCTATTAAATTCCAGCCAGTAATCCTTTACAGTCTGTTTCATATCCTTGTGGAGTAATACAATTCCTAAAAGGTTTGGCAGAGTCATTAGGGCAATGGTGATCCCTGAAAGGGTCCAGATAATAGTAGTATCAACAAAAGAGGCCAGGAAAAACCCGATTACATATACAATTCTGAAATAGATAATTCCCTTCACTCCTACCAGGAATGTGATGGCTCTATCGCCATAATACGACCAGGAAATGGCTGTGGAAAAGGCAAATAACAACAATCCAATTGATACAATATATTGCCCGTAATCACCAAAAAAGCTGCGCTTAAATGCCTCTGCAGTTAAAGGGGCACTGTGAATCAGGGATTTTCCACTAAATACCACTGAATTATCTAGATCTAATGAGCCATTGGTAACTAAGATATTCCCTGAATACTTTGCCCCATCAGGATCAAAAACTACCATGTCCTCCGCTATAGATCTTGCGTGCATGATGGTAAGTTCATTAGTAATGTTGCCGTTTTCTACAATTAAGTCACCAGAATATAAACCTATTACACCACCCTGTGTCAGGTATTTAGAAAGAATTTCCTTATCGGTTTTATTATTTTCATCATAAACTTTTTCAAAAACTGTGATATCAGCATATTGGAACTGATTCTCATGCTTTTCATTCCAAACGCCTGAGGAAAGCAATACCAATCCGGTAATTGAACAAATGACAATAGTATCGATAAATGGCTCTAAAATAGCCACAACTCCTTCAGAAACTGGCTCATGTGCTCTTGCTGCAGCATGGGCGATTGGTGCAGAACCTTGCCCAGCTTCATTGGAAAATAATCCTCTGTTTACACCTCTATTAATAGCAAATGCCATTGTTGCGCCTAAAAATCCACCTGTTGCAGCAGTACCTGAAAAGATATCCGCAAATATGGAAATGAAGGAAGGGATAATATTTTCAGCATTATAAAAAATTACGCCAAGTGCTCCAATGAAATAGATTATTGCCATTCCCGGAACTAATTTTTCCGTTACATGGGCAATCCTTTTAATTCCACCAATTATTACAAACCCCAAAACTACGGCCAATACCGCCCCTGTGATGATATGGTCTACACCGAAAGTGGCAAAAAGCGAGTTAGAAATACTATTGATTTGAGGCAAACTTCCTGTTCCAAATGCAGATAAAACGGTGGCTATTGCAAATAATACTGCCATCCATTTCATGTTTAATTTATTCTTCATGAAATACATTGGTCCACCGGCAATTTTACCTTCAGTGTCTGTTTCTCTGTATTTGTGAGAAAGGGTAACTTCCACGAATTTGGTAGTCATCCCTAAAAATGCAGTGACCAACATCCAGAATAATGCTGCTGGTCCACCCAGGT
>JAHQVQ010000207.1 GCA_019634305.1 Flammeovirgaceae bacterium
CCAGTTTTGAGATATCCAAAAGCTGATTGATTAAATTTAAAAGCTTTTGCGCATTTCTAGTCATGATATTGTATTGCAAATTAACATCACCTTTAAATTTCCCCGATTTCAAACTTCTTAAAGGACCTAAAATTAAAGATAGAGGGGTTCTAAATTCATGGGAAACCTGGGTAAAAAACTTTGATTTCAATTCGCTAAGTTCTTGTAACTTATGGGTTTCAATATCTTTTAACCTAAACTGATTTTTAAGCCTTTCACTATAAATAATTTGCCACCTGGAAAAAATTAAAATACCCACCAAAATAAAAAAGTACCCAAAATAAGCCCACCAGGTTTTCCATGGAGGAGGAAGAATTGTAATTTTAATAGAAGTACCTGCTTCATTCCATATATTATCATTGTTACAGGCTTTTACCCTGAAATTATATTCTCCAGGTGCTAGGTTGGTGTAGGAAACAAATCTTCTAAAGCCAGATTCCACCCAGGAATCATCCTGTCCCTCCATTTTATATTTATACTTATTTTTCTGGGAAGGGGTAAAGTTGAGAGCAGCAAATTCAAAACTAAATATATTCTGACAATGAAGTAAAGTTATTTCACTGGTTTCGGAAATATGTTTTTTTAATGGTGAGTTTTTCCCTCCAATTTCCACAGGTTTATTCAATAATTGGAAATCTGTAATAACCACTTTTGGAATTTTAGGATTCACTTTTACATCTTCTGGGTTAAAGACATTAAACCCATTGATTCCACCAAAATACATTTCCCCGGATTTTCCTTTATAATAGGCGCCTTGAATAAACTGGTTACTTTGTAAACCATCTCCAGAATCATAATTTCTAAACTGCCTGGTGAGTGGATTAAAACAGGAGAGTCCTTTATTGGTACTCAACCATAATTTTCCAGAAAGATCCTCTAAAACCCCATAAACCACATTATTAGGCAAGCCATCTTCAATATCAAATGACTTTACAATTTTAGTTTTCCGATCATATTTTTTTAGCCCACTACTGGTTCCCAACCAAAAATTGTTACTTTCATCTTCATGTACTGTCCAAACATCATGGATTACAGTCGCTTTCTTGGTAGAACCGTTGATCATTTCAACATTTACTACAGTTCCACTTTCTTTATCTAATAGTTTTAATCCATCGCCCAAAGTACCAACCCATAAGTTTTTTTGTTTATCTTCATAAATAGAAATAATTTGATTACTATTTCCTGACACAACATCCCCTTTATCTTCATAACTTATAAATTTATCATTTTCCCTATCATAAAGATTTAGCCCTTTTCCAAAAGTTCCTATCCATAAATTTTGCTCGGAATCTTCATACAAACTCCAAATATGTTCACTGCTAATACTGCCTTCCTCATCATTGTCGCCCGGAAGGTAATTGATGAATTCCTCGCTTCCCGCTTTCAACCTGTTTAATCCACCATCCCAGGTGGCAGCCCAAAGATCGCCTTCAAAATCTTCTAATAAATCCAGTACTTTATTGCTGCTCAGGCTTTTCGGATTTAAAGCATCATGTTTATAATGTTTGAAAGTATTTTCAGATTTTTGAAACAGATTGATTCCACCACCATCAGTGGCGATCCAAAGGTCTCCGTTATTTTTTTCGAAAAAGGAATTTACTGCACCATCATTCAAACTATTACGGTTAGGGAAGCCCGGTCGGAAATGTTTAAAATATTGACGCTTAGGATTTGTATAACAAAGCCCTCCCCAAGCCATAGCCCCGACCCAGATATTCCCACTTTTATCTTCATAAATACATTTTAAAGCATTGCTTTGCAGGCTATATGGATTATTTACTTCATTTTGGAATGTGGTGAAAGTATTTTTGTCTTTATTAAATAAGCTTAGCCCTCCTCCATCGGTAGCAATCCACACATTTTTTTCACTGTCTTCCATAATCTCACTAATGGAATTATATGCCAGGCTATTTAAATCTTTTGGATCATTAGTAAACCTTAAAAAATCCCTGGTATTTAAATTATAAATGGCAACACCCGCACTTTCCATTCCCATCCAAACATTTCCGCTGGAATCTTCTGTAATCGCGTTAACTATATTTTTGTTTAATTCATATTCATCAGTGAGGTTTTGATAAAAATCACCATTTTTCGAATCTAAAATATAGACTCCCTTATCGGTGGCAACCCATAGTTGTTCGTGACTATCCCACAAAAGTGAATAAATAATATTAGCAGTGTCTAGTCTTGCATTCTTTCTTGCTAATTCCGTAAAATCAATCCTTTGAAAGGTCTGGTTTTTTGGGTCAAATTTATTAAGGCCTTTTTTTGTACCAATCCAAATATTTCCTTCCTTATCCTCTTCAATACTAGTTATAAAATTACCATTGATACTATTTGAATTATTTTCATCCGCATGGAATCTAATAAAGTTATTATTTAATCGGTCAAATAAATTTAATCCATTCCGGGTGCCTACCCATAGATTTCCTTTACTGTCCTCAAAGAGGGTATTGATCACAATATCAGATAGACTTGTGGTATCTTCAGGTTCAGGTTTAAAAACTGAAAATTTATGGCCATCATATTTATTAAGTCCTTCCCATGTTCCAAACCACATAAAGCCTTTATTATCCTGTATAATGCAGGTTATACTATTCTGAGAAAGACCATTTTTAATAGAAAGATGATTAAATTTCAGGTAAGGCTTTGGGTTAGCCCCCCAAAAACTGGATAGAGTTAAAAAAATAAAAATAGAAAACACTTTCATTTAAGTACTAAATTTTATGCTAGTTAGTGGTTAATTATTTCATATAAGCACCCGTGCTTTTATTTCCGAGAAATAGTAATCTCTCTATCAGTCTTTTATGGCAAAATAATACACGGTTAATTTTGAATTACTACTTAATTACTTACATCATCCAAACCTTCCTTATAAAGATTTCTCGTTAATAAAATCAGACAAATTTATTCCTTTTTCTAATAACTGAAGGAGTGAAAATATTTTAACCCAAAAAGGGTTAATCATATATTTCTCCATTAAAAACAAGCAGTTTTTCGTGAATAACCAAACCCTCTTTTTTAAGTATACATTGTTAAGTATAATATTTAATTTGTTCAATTTACAGGGCAAAACAGACAAATCCAGTTCTGTGATAAATTTCTCTTCAATACTTTGTATATAGTTAAACATTTGCTGGTAATTAATATCGGTTAAAACAATTCAGAAAGAAGTCAAATTTGAATTACGAATCTATTGAAAATCTGAAGCAACAGGATTTTTACCTGGATAGACCCAATAGCCCTTGTTCGTAATCTATCTCGAAACCATATTTTTTAAGCAAATCCGAGCCTAAGATTCCTGATATATTAAATCCAGTATTACCATAAACAGATTCTTTTACATTGGTAAGATTAATGGCATAAAAATCACCAGATAGTGGCACTTCATTTATCAACATTTCCATTTTTTTACCCCAGAAAGGCTGACTGCCCTGCCACTAAAACCAACTATACTCTTATGGTTATTGGGGAAGGAAAGTCTATATTGGAACTTCTTGGCATCCTTAGAATCAAGCAAGGTAATATCTGCTCCTGTATCAATCAGGAAGTAAGCATTTTGCCCATTTATCTTTCCTTTTATTATAGGCTTAGCTTTTAGGCTGGAAATTTTAAGATATGTTTTTTAATCCTTGTTATTATTACTGGAAAAAAACAATAACGAACTCAATAAAATAAAAAGAATTGACTTTCTCATAATCAAAAAATGATTTAGGTTTCAAAAACAATTAAGGTCTGCAGGTTTTAATAATGGTGAACTAAGAAACCGGTTGTGATTGATTAAAGGTTAACTTTTTTACCACTTGATTTTAACTTTTTGAACTATTCTTATTCAATAAATTTAAAACCATTTTCTTATAGCAAGGCAATAATTTAACTCCATAAAAAATAGCAAAACAAAGCTCTTTTCAACCTATGAAGTTGAAAACTTGATGATAAGCACTGCCTTAAAAATAGGATTGTTGTAATTGATCAGAAGACCGAAAAACTAATTTGATGTTAGTTTACAAACCAAACTTTTTCGAAAGCCCGAACATGTCCTGTTCAGCTCAAACCATTTTGAGTTGGAATTTGTAGGATATATTGTTGAGAAAGGTAATTATACAGCATCAAAGATAGCAGTTTGAATTACTAAATACTATAACAAATCACCCAAAAAGTAAAATATATGTGCCAAAAAAGGTAAAAACCCTAATAAGTTTTATCAAATACTTTGTCTAGTCAAGGATTTAATTTATTTTTCATTAACCTTTTGATTTAGAACAAAAAACGGATTTTGGTTGTGTATCTAACTTTTAAAGAAGGAGTAAGAACCATTTTATTCCAATTTTTCTCATGTATCCTCCTGTTGTATTCAAACTTGGTGATACTAATTTTCCATAATTAGCATTGGACTAAGTTAAGTTTAAATTTTTAAGAAGATATATCTGAAATAATTACAAGTAACCTTCCAATAAGGCTTATAGATAATATGACTAATTATTCGTCCAATCAATTTTTTAACATATGAAGAAATTTGTATTTTTTACTATTTTGATTATCATTTCTATTATTCTCATCGCCTTAAGGGGATTTTTTTTAAATTCATTTTATGACGTCCCAAATATTACCACATTGAAAAATAAAAAAATAACCATTATTGCCCATAGAGGAGCTTCTGGCCATGCTCCAGAAAATACCCTGGCCGCGTTTACAACAGCCTTAGACATGCAATCCGATGTTATAGAACTGGATATTCATCTTTCAAAAGATGGTGAAGTAGTAGTGATCCACGATGAATCAGTTGAACGGACCACTAATGGCTTTGGTTTAGTAAAGGACTTAACATTAAGTGAACTGAAAGGCCTTGATGCAGGTGAATGGTTTGGATCAGATTATAAAGGTGAAAATATCCCTACTCTCAAAGAATCACTGGAATTAATCAAAGGAAGCGCAAAGGTTCTAATTGAAATAAAAACCGGAAGAGATGGATTTATTTACACCAACATTGAAAAGAAAACCATTGAAATCGTAAATAATTTAGAGGCTTTAGATTGGTGTGTCATCCAATCATTTGAACCCTATTATTTACAAACTGCAAGGAAGTATAATAAAGAAATTGAGATTCAGCGATTATTATTTTCAGATTATAGCCCTTTCCCTTTTTTCTCCGATACAGAATTTAAAGCAGGTGATTTTGTAGAATATGAGGTAGGCTACACAGCCATTAACCCTTATTTTATGTCTTTAACAGCCGGAAAAGTAAATACTTTGCACGAAAGAGGATTCAAAACCAATCCCTACACTGTAAACAAAGAAGACGAAATGAAAAAACTAATAGCCATGGGAGTTGACGGGATTATCACCAACTATCCTGATGTCTTGAAAGGGATTTTGGATGAAATTCCCTAATATCCTTACTCGCATAACAAAAAAATGAAGACTGTTATTTAAACAACTATGGAGAATGACAAAAAGAAAGCAATTGATAAATTAAAAACCTTATGGCGTGAAAAAACTCCATTGGCCAATATTGTAGAGGGCTATCCGGAGGAGGCTATTCTCCATCAAATTGCAGCCTTTTTTGCTCCTGGTAGTTATTACTATTACATATTCAACTTTTCTACTCTACAAATTGAATATGTTCACCCGAATGTGGAAACTGTATTGGGTATAAAACCAATTGAGTTTACTGTGGAAAACATTCTTTCTTTGTATCATCCGGAAGACCTGAACATGATGCTTAAAAAAGAGAAGCTCATCCTTGATTTTCTCTTCAACTATCTTCCTCCGGGAGACATGAAAAAATACAAATGTGTGTATTTAAACAGAATCAGAAAAGCCGATAATTCCTATGTTACTATTTTACACCAGGCAAAAGCCATTTTACTCGATGAAAACGGAAGCTTGCAAAAAGTTCTTGGGGTACACACCGATATCACCTACCTCTCTCCCAAAATTGATCATAAAATTTCTTTTATAGGAGAAAACAAACCTTCCTTTTATTCCCTTGATCCCAATGTGCCTAAATTTGAACAAATCACCAATTCAAATAAATTTACTACAAGGGAATTGGAGATTATAAAATTATTGTCGGAGGGAAAATCTACTAAGGATATTGCTTCTTATCTTTCCGTTTCTATTCATACTATTTCTACTCATAAAAAGAATATTCTTAAGAAATCAAAGGCAGCCAATACTACGCAACTCATTGCAGATTGTATTAGAAATGGAGTCATTTAAATGAAAATCTAATTCTGAATCAATTAATTATCAATTCTTTGTGTTGATTTCTGGGAATTAATAGTTATTCTTAAGTTTAGAAAAAGAGGGTAATCAAATTTTTGAATAACTACTTAACTAATTGAAATACCAATATTTTTTAAGAGAGGATAATTCCCCAAGGAACATTATCATTCCGGTGGAAAGTGAGGATTTAAGCAAACTGAAGGAATTGTATTTTTCATATTCCTACAATTACAAATGGCTGGAAAAAGAAAAAAATTCTTTGGGAAAATATTTTCTAAACTATGGAGAATTTATAGAGCTTACAGAAAATGAATTAATTATTTTTAGAGATAAAAAGATTCACTTCTTTCCCCTGAATAAAATAAAACCACTGGAAATAAATTTTAAATATTTCATCATTCCATTAATTACCGGAGGAATAGTTACGCCACTTTCTCTGGTTGCTTTTTTTAATAATTTTTTACCCAGATGGCCAGGTATCGCATTCATTTTTGTGGGAGCTATGCTTATTTATTATGGAATGAAAGGATCTTACCAAATCACTATTGAAACCGGAAACGATCATTATTCCTTTTTTGTAGATGAGAATAATCCAAAGCTTGAAGCCTTTATTGCTAAAATAAACAAACTGATCTACAGAAAGTTACACCTTAAATAGAGAAAAATAAAAAAAATATTTTGCAAAAATGAGACAAAGGTTTAATTTTGTGGCTCGATTAGCGTTTCGATGCTAGACAGACCCATGGTGTAATTGGCAACACGCCTGATTTTGGTTCAGGAGAGTTCAGGTTCGACCCCTGATGGGTCTGCTAAAAAGCCTCATAATTTTTCAAATTATGAGGCTTTTTTAATTCCATTTTATTACATTTGTTTACAGAGTTTTCTACCATCATACACCCTACCTTATATTATCATTTCGCTGTGTAAAATGTGACTACCCCATTCCAATATCCCTAAAAAAAGGGAGGTGGTAATGCAACTATCATTTATAAATTGTCGAATAATTAGTAATTGAAATATTTCGTAACAAATTAACTTATGGTTAATTTCGTAAAAAACAAATAATACCCACCATTTGTGCTAATAAACAAGCTAAAAACAACCTTTCAGTTCTATGAATCATTAAAAATCTATCAGTTTAATAAATTTAACTGTTACTCTCTAATTAACCTGAAAAATGAAAACTACCCTAATAATCTGCCTAATACTTGTAGGGTTTCTAACCCATGCTTCTGCTCCTAAAAGCAGCTTAAGTGGAAAAATTGAACTACCAGAATCCGTCCTTCCTAACCAGGATATCCATGTAAATTTATATGTTGGAATTAACCCTAAACATCCAAGAGAAAGATGGGGTGAGCCCATGCAAAAATTATCAGTAAAAGCTGGTAAATTTAATATTGATGCACCTGTGGGAAACTACTTCCTTTCCATATCCTCCTTTAATTGTAACACCTACGAATTACCTATAGTCATAGGCAAAGATTATGAAAGTTTATCGGTAAAGCTTTCTCAGCTTAGCCTCCCTCAAGATATAAATAAGGTAGATTTATATTTATTAAACAAGGGAGAAAAACGAGCTAAAAAATTCGAGATGGTCCAAAAGGGCAATAAGTGGTTGTTAAAAGACAGCCTTCAACTGGAAAAGGGACAACAATATTTTTTCATCTTAAATGATAACAACTTACCTGTTTACCGACCTGATAAGTTAGTGAATTTCTGCTATGAAAAAAGCTGTTTTCAGAATATTTATAATAATGGAGAAATTGAATTTGAACCTCACCAAATTCCTCAACCCTATGTGGAATCAATAGGACAATGGAAGGGAAATTCTTTAAATCCTAAATACAGTAAGGTAGCTGCCGGTTTGAATAACTGGGAAAAGGAAAGCCATTCATTGTTTCGCAAGTTCTTTAAAGGAGAAATTACTGAAACTGATAGCGAATACATCACTTTCATGGAAAATTTTGATGCCTTGCGGATTAAATATGGTAATGAATTCCCTCAATTGTTTTTAGAAAAAAAACTGGGATTGATGGAATACTTTGATCCAGTTCAGAGACAACTATTTGCTGCTGAGAAAAATGATAGAAAAACCGTATTCCAATCGGGAGATTTCACTACATTTTTGAATACCTATTTTTCTCTTGTAAATCAATTAGATCCTTACTCTCCTTTTCTCAAGGGGGATTTCATCCGCTATTTAATTTCAATGGACAGATTAATCACTGATGAGTATTTTATAAAGGAAAAACAAGAGACTATTGATATTTCTCATAACAGCATTCTAGCAAAATTCGATGAATTTTTAGATGCAGAAAGCCCATATGCTCAAGCTAATATCAAGTATATTCTTAGCCCTTACCTTGGGGAACAAGGAGATATGGAAAGAGCTGAAGAACTCTTAAATTCCATCAAGGAAGAATGTCCTTATTTTTGGGCAGTGAAAAATGGGATAGTTGACTCTGAAATTAGAGGAATGAAATTGAGAGAAGGAGCAACAGCTCCAGAATTTTCAGTATTGGCTAGTAATGGAGATAGCATTTCCCTTGGCGATTTGAAAGGAAAGTTTGTATTTATCGACTTTTGGGGAACCTGGTGTGGCCCGTGTATCGGAGAATTACCCAACATTAAAGACATGGTAAATACCTTACCAATAGAACAATTTCAGGTGATTGGGCTAATGCAGGATAATGAGAAAAGTTTACGGAAATTTCTTTCTACTCAATCACTTCCATACCCTAATGCAATTGCCAAAGAAGCAGTAAAACAATATGGTGTTACAGCCTTCCCAACTACTTTTTTGATTGCACCTGATGGGAAAATAATTGCAAAAAATTTAAGAGGAAAGGAATTGGCTGAAAAGGTGAAAGAAAAGATTGCCCAATACCAAAGCTATTGAGGAAAAAAGTATTATTATTAACCCATAGGAGCCTTAATTGTAGGAAAGGCAATTCTAATTGCAGATAAGCTCCATTTTTTTCAAAAATTCCGAAACACATATTTAATCTACAGTAAATAGATGTGCAGAATTAAATATACTTAATAAGTGCCACAACTTTTTGATAATGAGATAAAAGTACTCAATA
>JAHQVQ010000208.1 GCA_019634305.1 Flammeovirgaceae bacterium
CAATATTTCCTTTTTAATATTTTTAATTAAATATCCCTTGGCTCCGGCATCAGTAACCAAATCCAAATGCTTCTTGTCATTATGCATAGTAAGCATCACTACTTCTGTTTGAGGATATTTTTCTTTTACAAGTTTAGTAGCAGCAATACCATCCATACCTGGCATACTTATATCCATTAGAATAATATTTGGTTGTTCAAAGGATATTTTTGCAAGAAGGCTTTTTCCATCATTAGCAGCTCCAATTACTTTAAATGAGTCTTCTTTTTCCAGTAATTGTATTAAACTTTCAACAAAAATTTGATGGTCGTCAGCAATAAAAATATTGATCATAATTTAATATTAATTAGGGTGAACGATGGCACTAGTTGCAGCTTTTTAAAGTAATTTAAAACTTTCAAATAGTTATGCATAATAGACAGATTCCTATTTTTTAAAATTACTTCAACTTGCAAATTTGTTAGTAATTATGACCTGGTTTCTTAATGAATAGTTATACTATTAAGGGTGAATCCCTTAGTACTTTAACTTAGCAACAACAATTTCCTATAAATAAAAATATATTCCAAATAAAAATTAAATTATCACAATTACCCTACACAAGAGGAGGCTGGAAGATCAATAATAATGGTGGTACCTCTCCCTTTTGCAGAATCAATATTAAAGGTTCCATTGAGACTTGTTACCCTTCTTTGGATATTATGCAGTCCCAATCCCCCCTTTTTCTTTGCCTTTTCCACATCAAAACCTAATCCATTATCTTCTACCATAATATTCAAAGTACCATCCGGATACTGATTCATTTGAATGGTTACTTTAGATGCCTTGGCGTATTTAAGTATATTATTCACCAATTCCTGTATAGTTTTATAAAGGCTGATTTCTATTTTAGTACTTAGTCGGTTGTCAAAGCCATAGGTTAGGAAATCGAACTCAATTCCTTTTGCTTTTCTGATAGTATCTCTTAAATCCTCCAATGCAGATTTCAATCCGTATTTAGTTAAAGATCCAGAAACAAGGTTGTGGGAAACTGCTCTGACTTCTTCATAGGCTTCATCCAGAAGCCTATTTGTTTTTACATACTGGTTTCGGTTTTCCACCTGTATGTCTAATATTTTATTTTCTAATGCCTGAAAGTTTAATTTTAAAGTGGCCAATAATCCACCAAGTCTATCATGTAAATCTTCCGCTATTCGCTGCCTTTCCACTTGCTGCCCTTCCATCATGGCATCTTTGGATTTAATTTCCTGATCCTGTAATAAAACATTAACAGTTTGTAAACTTAATTCCATTCTCTGGTGATAGTATCGGAAACCAAAAAAACCTCCTACTATTACCACAATTAGAATAATAATCATGCTATTTAATTTTAGTGCTTGTAAACTGGTTTGAGCTCCTAATAATTGGAGCTGCTGGTCTTTTTTGTCGACTTCATATTGAATTTTTAGGTTGGCTATAGTTCGGTTTTTATCTTCGCTGATGAGTTCATTTCTCAGGCTTGTAAAGGCCCTTTGGTAAAATAAAGCAGAATCCAAAACGCCCATTGCCTCATGGGTTTTTGCAAGATTTTCGAATAAATCTGCCTCTTTTTCTTTTAGTGGAAATTTCTGGGCAATTGTATTTGCCTGATAAAAATACTGCAATGCTTTCTCGTTTTCCCCTTGTAATCGGGAAACTTCTCCAAGGTTATTTAAAGGGCTAAACCCTCTTTCTTCATTATTGGGATACTCATAAGAAATAAGGCTTTTTTCGAAAGAAGATTTTGCAAGGTCAAACTTTCCTTCTTCCAATAAAACCAATCCAATATTATTCTGGATCATACCCAATTTTATAGGAATATCCTCGGATTTAAAAATATCTTTACTTTGATTAAAATAAAAAAGGGCACTATCATACATTTCCAAATTAAGAAATGACAATCCCATATTGTTTAGGGCAACAGCGATCCCCTGTTTATCATTAATACGTTCTTTAATTTTGCAGGATTCTCTATAATTTTCAATCGCAGATTGATAGTCCCCCAAAGATTCATTAAGCCTTCCAAGATTGTTTAAAATTCTAGCTTTCGTATCAAGGATAATATGCTGGTCACATATTTTCAAAGCCTCTACAAAATAAAAAAGTGACTTTTCATAATTATGGAATTTTTTATAAAGGCTTCCTATTCTATTTAATGCATCTGCTTGTTTTTTGAACTCATTAAGGATTCCATATAATTCCTGTTCTTTTTCAAAGTTTTTAAGGGCATTTTCCAAATCATACCCAAAGTCGAAAAGACGCCCAAGAATAGCATAACCCATGGCCACATTCATTTGATCATCAATTTCCTGCGCCATTATTTTGGCAGATGAGGCAATTAAGATGGCACTATCAAGGTTTATTTCCTTTACGCCCCAGGCTTTTTTATACAATTCATTAAAATCCTGTTTCCCCATTTCTGCACTACTTGTTTTAGACAGCAATAGCAGAATTAAAAAACAATTAATTGCAATATGGAAATTTCCCCTTTTCAATTTCTAATAATTTTTGACTTAGAATTTAAATTGGTGGACAGAAAAAATGAATTCCATCCACCTTTATTTTTTAAGAATCCTCAAATGGTGGATCAGTTTCATCTTCACCATCACCAGTTCCTCCTTTAGTGATGTCTCCCTCCGCATAGGCCATGGTAGCTACGCCAAGTAAAACTTCCTCATTTGGAGAGTTGGTAAATGAAGCAAAATCTTTTTCTTTTCCATTGATCTCCAATCTCACTTTAAAATCGCTGTCTTCGCCAAGTATACCTGGAAGTTCAAGATATATGGCTCTTACTTTCAAATTAGAATTTCTCTGGCCAGTCGCCTTAAATACAGGAATTTTATAAATATCTAATTCACTATCTTCATCCCTAGTACCTGTTGCCTCTCCCATATCAAAACCGTTGGGAATCTTTACTAATACATGTAATTTGAATCTAGTATTCGATAATTTTGCTAAAAAAACGTGGGGTTTGTAGTTCATTTTTTAATCGACCTTTTTGGTTAAAATTTATTTTCTATTTGTTATTTCTTCTGGAACCGAATCTATCCTTTCTGAACTATCACAGACCTTATTTTTTTCATCTTCCCTTTTTAAATCCTTTCCATCATCTTCAGGTTGATTGTCCCAGAAATACTTATAATTCTCCAATTTCTTTAAATGGTCTATTTTCTGGCATTTTTCTCCAGCAACTCCAGTATTTGGAAGCGGGTTGGAGATCATGAATCCACCTAATCGGATATAATCAACAGCTCCTCTCACAAGAATTCCTACTACCTGATTAGTAGCTTCATCAAAAACCGGAGAACCAGAATTTCCCCCATAAGCATCTAGATTAGCCCTAAAATAAGTACTCCCATTTTTCAATACTTCAGCATTTGGTGCATATTTAATCGGTAAGCCAGTTGGATGACCTAAGATGTAGAGTTTATTTGCTTTATTTTCTTCATCAGGTGGATTAAAGTTACCAAGTTTTAGCGGTTTAATATTCTCCACTTCTTTCTCCAGATTTACAACTGCCCAGTCTTTTTTACTGGTAAATTTCAATTCCTCAATTTTCTCTCCTTTAAATACCTGGCTTTTATGAATTAAAGTCTCTGCTAAAAGTTCATCTTTCATTTTAAATCCCACAACAAAGAAATAATCTTCCAGATTAACCCTGGGTTCCCATTTTTTTGGTTTTAAGGCATGCCCTGCAGTAATTATTGTATTTGGAGTAATGAGAAAACCAGTACTACAAGGCACCCTCAACTGCTCTCTAAATGGTTCTGTTAGAGCTAAAGGGACTTTATATTGATATTCAATTTTCCTGTTCAAGGTAGTCGTTCTGATTTGATAAAAGGCTGATCCTTCAATTTTTTCCAAATATTTCTTGTGCACAATAATTACTACTGCCTTTGCATTTTCAATAACTTTTTGCTCTCCAGGAGAAGTTTCCCCAGCCTCATTTTTTCTTTCCAAATGAAAAACATCCTTTCGGTCGTCTTCTCCATAAATACCTTGAGGAACAATTGTTTTGCTTGATAACCCTGCCATATTTCTGGCTATATCCCTACCCAATAATTCATCGAGGCTAAAACTTTTTTCTGGCTCTGCAAAATTATATCTGTCTTTTCCCGGAAAGGTAATATTTAAACCAGCTCTCCTTTTCAGTTCATTGGCAATAGTTCCTTTTTCAAGATCTTCTGGTAAAAGGAGTCTCACATTAAGGACTTTCAACACATCATCCATGTGGCAAGCGAAAGCATATTCTACTTTTTTATTGTTATCCTGATCTCCACCCAGATGCAAACCAACAGCGGTTTTTGTTAGGCGGAAAGAGTCTTGATCAGTTGGGTTTACATTCTCTTTTAAAGGCTCAACCAAAAGCCAAGCTGCCCCCGAATCTCCAGACATGCTGATTTCTTCATCTGAATCGTTCAGTGGGTCGATCTCAAAACCTGTTACAATTTTATTCCCGATTTTACTACCGTAATTAATTTTGGAAACCACTTCGGTTCTGGAAACCATTCCAAAAGTTATTTTAGTGCTAAAGCCCATCTTCACAACTATATCCCCAATTTCAGCTCTTTTGGTTTTAGTAGGAAAAAAATTCAATCCTTCTACTTCCCTTAAATATTCTTTATTCTCAATTTTAGTGACTGCACAATCTCCATAAGGACCAACATAACTTTGATATAAATCACCAAGATAGTTTTTCTCTTTTCGGTTTGCTTTTTCGGCTATAAAAGAGGCTCCTTCTTTTACTTTGAAAGTAGGACTCGCTTTTTTACCAGAAAGAGTTCCATCCAAAACGTGCCAGCAACTGAGTGCAAGAGGAGTTTTAGACACAGCATCAAATACTATAGCGCCAATAGTTCCCAACTCTCCATTTTTACCGACAATCCCGGTACCTGGAGATATGGTATTGGCAGCCTCTTCTTTATTGTCTAATTTGGTTTTTGACTTTTTATCCTTTTGAGCTATTGTAGGTTTTAACTCCCTTACATCAGTTGCAACGGCAGCATCGCCAACTTTTAATTCTCGGGGAATTTTTATGGTAACTTTATGATCTTTGGTTTTAAACTCTTTAAAATCACCAATTTTCTCCGCTTTTTCCTCCTTTTTATCTACCGTGAATATCAGACATTCTTTTCCATCATCTTCCCCTATTCCAATTGAAGAAATATTTTGATATTCGAGAAATTTACCCGCAAACTTTTGAAGTGTTTGCCTGATTTTTTTACGGTTCATTTTTAAAAAATTTAAAATTAATCCTATCTCATATAAGGTTTTCCTTTAAAATACTGGCATTATGGTGAAAATTTTTAACAGAAAAAATAATTTCACCTTTATTACCAATTTCCATTCTTTTTCTTTCATAAAGTTTTTTTACAATAATTCTCCACATCACAAACTAACATTGTTATTTAAAAAAATATGATACAAAACTAGCTTATACTTTATCATAACCCCTTTTGCTTAAAATTGAAAATCGCAATTAGTGACGGGGAGAACTATAATATTTGTGTTGCCTCACTATTTTTTATTGCTCCCTTTCTGTTTAAACACTAAACCCTCTCCTTTTTAAAAAGTCATGCCCATTTTTATAAAAGAATAGATCCAGGTTTTCTTTTAGTTTTTTGAAGTCAATGTTTCCAGATGCATCTCTATCCAAAACCATCATTCCTCCGTTGGCCTTTATATAGGATTCTTCTGCTATTGGAAGCTTCCTTAAAACAGCCTTATAAAGTTCCTGGATGCTACCGGCCTCTCTTGCATTTTTAATTGGATCAATTAAGCCATCATAATCACTACCCAAACATACATGCTCCCATACTGGTTTATTTGTATTCATAAAACCTACTGATAAGATATGGATAAGATTAAAACAAAACATCAAAGGCTGCCTTTCAGTTTTTTCTGGGATCAACCCTAAACCCAAACCCTCAGTCTCTGTTAAATTACTTTCTAATTGTGGTTGTAACCCTTTAAATAAACAATTATAATCCTCTATGGAAATATACTCTTCTTTATCCCCCTTACCCAAAGCTCCCTGCCAACCTAACACCCTTACATCCATGCTGACCCCTATCAATCCGTCACTTTCTAAAATCTCAATAATATCTTCGTCCATTAAGTTTATTGACCAGGCATTGAACTCGAAACGACTGTTAAAAATATGCCACTTTCCTGCTAGTTTCCTATCTATTTCAATTTCAATTACCATTCTTCCATCTTCCAACATTCTTTTAGCATTTTTTAGGTTCGCAATCCATTCTTTAATGGAATAACCAGTTACTCCCATATGCGTTGCTATAATTGGTTGATTAAGTTTTTCCTCCTTCCTTAACTTATAGAAATCTAATCTAGACTTTAAACTCATATGTTTGATGTCGATCAATATTGGAGTATCCTTTATACCTCCTCCTTTTTTTTTAACCTTCATGTTGTATGCAGCTCTTATTACCCGTTTCCCCATTTCCTGAAGACCATTTCCTACAGGATCACATAAAGGATTATTCAAAAACTTAAGCCCAAAAGCATGAGTAGCCAGAAATTGTCCAAATATTTGGGAAAGATGCGTGAGGGTCAGGTAAAATAAATCGAATCCATCATCCCACATTGCCTGTTGTAAATGTTTAAGACTTTCATCAGCTGACAATAAAGGGAAGTGTACAAAATCCTCCACTATACGGTCCACCTTTGGATCTTTTCCCAGAAAAGTGTCTTTTTCCCCTGGTCTAGCTATTAGATTCCTAGCTAGGCTATGTCCACCTTCTATTCCAATGGCAACATTCAGCCCTTTAAAAGAAGAACTTTGATGTCTTGTTAAGATCCCAATTTTTCCTGCATCTTTCAATTTTTTGTAAAGACTTAGTTCCTTGACAAACAATTGGTAATAAGAAATCTTCCCAACCCTTATATGATCCATGAACTTTTGATCAAATGGTCTGGTAACAAACCTTGAATTTAACAACTTGCCAAAAACACCTTTTTTTGAAGAAAAAAACACTTCAATTGGGCAAATAGCTGCAATACCAAGTTTATATCCACCTTCTTCCACCTGTTCAAAGCAACTCTGGCTTTCAAGAAAATGAAGGATTTGAGTATCTAGTAAATCAAAAAGAGGATTTTTCAAGTCAAAAAAACTTGTTATCTCTCTGGTTTTTAAAGTAGTCGGATAATTATTTTCAAATTTTTGAATAGCGTTTTTAAAAACCAGATGAAAATGAAAATCAAAAATGTCTTGTTTTTCCATGAATTGCAGTTAATCATTATTTGCATTTGCCATAAAATAATACTGTAATAGTTCTTGTTCCTTAATATCCACATTTGCACTTTCCTGCCAAGGAAATGAATCTGTATTTTGTTCTAAAAAGATATCCATGGCAGCATTTCCAAATGGTGTTAACTCTGTTGCTTCAAAATTTTCATGTGGCCCTTTGGTAAATTTTCTAGTACCAAAGTTCCAAATAGTGTGTACCACTTCTTTTATCCCCAGGTCAATTTTTTTTTGTTGGAAATTCTGGTAAGCATAAACCAAATTATCTGGATCTGGCCAATTTTTTGGATTTATCTTCAATAATTTATCAATATCCAAAAC
>JAHQVQ010000209.1 GCA_019634305.1 Flammeovirgaceae bacterium
ATAGAGATTATATAAAATAACAATACTAGGAAGAAAAACTTTTTGTTTTTGCCAGCGGAAAAGACCATTATAAGCAATTAATCATTTGCTAGATTTTGGCTATTTTCATCCATACAAATTTTATTATATATAATCTCTAATTATAATTACGGTTGAATAGGCTCCTTATCTGCTATCCATCTATCATTTTTCGAATTCACATCAGGTAACATTCTATCTGGATCCAGCTTTACAGACTTAATTTTACTTGTACTTTTATATTGGAAACTCCATTGATTTCCTCTTTGCCAAATCTCCACAGGTAAATTAATTCGTCCTACTTTACCATTTTCTTCTTCAATTTCAACTACCACAGGCATTAGCAACTCTCCTTCACTACTAATAGATATAATTACTCCCAGTTCAGGGTTTTCCCTTATATAAGAAACCTTTTCTACTCCCTGATCTAAAGTACTATTTGAATAAAACCAACCTCTCCAAAACCAATCTAGTTCCTCCCCCGCTCCATTCTCCATCGCATTAAAAAAATCTATTGGAGTGGGATGTTTATATGCCCAATTTTGAATATAATTTTTAAATGCAAAATCAAACCTTTCAGGTCCTAAAATCACTTCTCTCAATAAGAATAAACCTATTGCAGGCTTCCTGTAAGCAATAAATCCTAGGTTATAAGTTTTTGAAACATCCGGAAATGTATTAATACTTTCTCTTGATGGAGCTATTAAAAAATAGGTATTTCCCTTAATATTATCCAAAGAAGATGGATACTCATTTCCATTAAAAGCCACCGTGCTATAATGATTAATGAAAGTATTAAACCCTTCATCCATCCATGGATAAAGTCTTTCATTACTTCCCACAATCATTGGAAACCAATTATGACCAAATTCATGATCTGTCACATCCCATAAACTTCCCCTGGAGACTCTCCAACTACAGAATGAAACTCCTGGATATTCCATTCCTCCCACAATTCCAGCCACATTTACAGCTGTAGGATAGGGATATTCATACCACTTTTGGGAGTTATATTCTATGGATGCTTTTGTATATTCAGTAGACCTTCCCCATGCATTTTTTCCATCACTTTCCTTTGGATAAACAGACATAGCCATACAGGATTTTCCTTCCGAAAGATTAATCCTAGCAGCATCCCAGATAAAACTCTTGGTAGAAGCCCAAGCAACATCTCTGGCATTCTCCATTTTAAAATGCCAGGTCAAAGTACCCTCAGATTTTGGTCGGGTAAATTTAAAATCTTCAATTTCTTTAGGCCCAATAATCATTATAGTTTTATCACTTTTTGATGCCTCCTTCAACCTTTTAATTTGGGTACTTGTTAAAACTTCATTCGGATTTTGAAGTTCCCCTGAGCCTACTACAATATGGTCATAAGGTACAGTAATTTTATAATCAAAATTTCCGTATTCTAAATAGAACTCCCCAGACCCAAGATAAGGTTCATTGTTCCATCCCTTAATATCATCGTATACTGCCATTCTGGGATACCATTGTGCCATCTCATATAGCCTTCCTTTCTTGGTTTCTAACCTACCCATTCTATCTGCTCCATATTCAGGTACTTTATAAGAAAACGCTATCGTAATATCAATCTCTCCTCCATTTGCAGCTAAAGTGTTATCCAACCTAAGCTGCATTCTTGTATCATTAATAAGTTTTTGAGGTTCAGAAATCTCCCCACTTTTATATTTTACCTCAACTTTCCCTATTGCATATCCACCTGCATAATCACCCACCCATCTTCCTCCGCTCATAGGCATTGTTAAAGAGCCTCTGGACTCTTTAGTAAATTTATTTTGATCTAATTGTAACCATAAAAAATCCAGAGAATGAGGACTGTTATTTTTATAACTGATTGTTACATTCCCTTCTACTAAATGGTTTTCTTCATCAAGTGCTACTTCAATAGAGTAATCAGCCCTATTTTGCCAATAGTTCTCTCCAGGCACCCCAGAAGCTGTTCTATAAGAGTTTCCTTGCCACTCAAAAAGTGGAGCAAAAAGTCTTTGATTAGTTTCTTCTGCTTTTTGAGAATAGACAGGAGAAAATCCAAAAATTATAACTAAGGAAATAAGTATTTTTTTAATAAAAGAAACGCTTAACATTTTTCAATTCTTGATTTAATTAAAAATACGGGGTATTTAAACAAGCCATCTCACTCTGAGAAACCTGATTATCAATTTCTTATTTCGATTTTTTTGATTAATTTGTAGGAAAAACAGCTTTCAAAGTTAATAATAAAGCTTTAAATTATATGGAAGTTCCTAGATGTAAAAGGCGATTTAATTGAATAAAAGCTTAAAATAAAAAGAAGGTTTTTTTAAATTTTCACGCACATCCAAGTCAGTTAACATACAAGAAATAGTTTCCCTAAGGGTTTTATTACTAGCGGCCTTATTCACCACCCAGCTAAATAACCATGGGAAATTCAATAAGTCTTGCATAAATTTGCTTAGCCTAAGCTCCTTCCAAATTTTATTATAGGTATACTTGTCATAACCCTTCATAAAAGCTGCAGAAAAATCCTTTGCTTCAATACACTTTTTTGCATGCTCAGCAGCATACATTCCACTCGCCATTGCATTTCCAATTCCTTCTCCAGTAAAAGGGTCAATCAAACTGGCAGCATCTCCAACAAGCATATAATTATCTCCGGAAAGCTCTCTTTTCTTAGATCCTAATGGCAACCCAAAACCCTTTGCTTCATCTAAAATGTTAGCATCCTTAAATCTTTCTTTTAGATATGGGACTGTTTCAATAGCTTCTTTTAGTTTTTCTTTGAGGTTAATTTTATGCTTACTGATTTTATCACTGCGCATACCCAGACCAACATTAGCTTTTCCATTAGGAAGGGGAAAAATCCATAAATAACCAGGAAGTAATTCCTTTAAAAAATGTAATTCGATAAAGTTTTTTTTATGCATTCCTGAAACCCCCTCATAGTAAGTTCGGATTCCCGCCACATAATGCTTTTTTTCCATCTTTATCCCAGATAATTTGGAATATTGCGACAATGCCCCATTAGCAAAAATCACGAGTTTTGCTTTTATGTTCACATTCCCTTCTTTATTGTGAAGCCATGCAAAACCATTCTCCTTTTTAAACTCTACAATAGTAACTCCTTCTAATACAGTAATCAAAGGATTACTTTTGGCTTCTTTAAAAAGAAAATAATCAAAATCCATTCTTTTACTTACAAACCCAGCTGGCAATCCATCCTGAATAGCATCTTCATTTTTAAAAGGGACATCTAATTGATTGAAATTAGGAGCTACAAATCTGGCTCCCCATGAATTTAGTTGAATGGGCTCTAGAGCAAGCTTTTTATTTAATTCCGGATTAAGTTTATTCATGATATTTAAAACCCAACCACTTATACCATCACCACAAATTTTATCCCTTGGAAAAACATCTTTATCCACCAATACACTAGGGATTCCCATCTTGGCTAGAAACATTGCAGCAGAGACTCCACCTGGTCCTGCACCAACAACACAAACTTCAGTTTCAATCATCTTTCATTTTTTATTGCTCCAATATAACCCAAACCTTAAATCTCGGTTTAAATCAGTTTAAGGCAAAATCAAAATGAAAAATTTTTCAGAAATGAGATAAGAAACAAAAAAGCGAGGAGATGATATTCAAGTTTTAATTAAATTTCTATACAATACACTATAAATTAATTTTGTGTAGTACTTTAGTTCCCAACCCGTCAGTTGAGAGAAAACACAAAGTTTTATATTCACTTTAATTTGAGGATTTTTTATTCAACAATAATCATAGTTGAAATAAACAGGTTATTAATAACAAAACATAGTCCATTAGGTGAAATTTACCTTTTATCAAAAATATTAATAAAAAGTATTATAAATTATGCTAATATTTGAGGCAATCAATTTTTTGCTTCGTCAATTCTTTTAGTTTCTCACAAGAAAGTGGTTTCATAATAAAACCTGAAACACTTGGATGCTTTTGTGCTTTTTCAAAATTCTCACCATACACAGCGGAGGTTAGCATATAAATTTTTATATCCTTTTTTAGATTTCTTAATTCTTCCTGATAAGCATCGAGAAATTGCCAACCATTCATTAATGGTAGATTTATATCTAGAAATATGATATCAGGCAATTCTTCAGGATTGGTAGAATTACATGATTCAAGATAGTCCAGTGCATGAACACCTGAATTACAAGAGGTAAAACTTTTTGCTTTTTTATTATGATTAATTAGTTGTTCGCATATGAAGTTATTAATATCATCATCATCAATAGCTAAAAATCGCATGCTTTTATCTTGGTTCATTTATCCTTAGTTGAGATTAATGTTAGATTATTTTTTTAGTTTAATAAGCAAATTGTGTTCTTAAGGTAACTCAATAAAGACTGAAGAATCTTGAAAAAAAACTCATGTAATAAATAAAAGAACCTGGATAAAGAACAATTTCAATAAATTACTGAAAATCAATAACATAAATCAATTAAAACAAGGTGTTATGTTAATATTGAGTTAAATAAACTTAAAAAAATATACTTTTTTCTTAAAAAAATCCATATTTTTCTTCATATTAAAAAAAATCCTTTCAAAAAATTCATTTTCTTGAAAGGAACTTTAAATACTAGAGATTATATATAATAAGATTTGCATGGGTGAAAATAGCCAAAATCTAGCGATTGATTAATTATCTATAATGACTATTTGCACCGGCAAAAGCAATAGTCTTTCTGCCTAGTATTTTTGTTTTATATAATCTCTACTATTTTTCGCAAAAAAAGCTAAATCTAATTTTTCAAAAACATATCAGTCACATTGATAAACTTCTTCGTTTATACCCAATTTATTTCGAGAGGTAAGTTCAACGGGGAACTCCCATAGATACCTTACATGTTCAAGTGTACTTTGAGCCTCTCGAGGGTCCAACCTTTTATCATCTACGATTTGGTGAACCATATGAAGCTTACTTGTAGTATGCAAATCAACCCTATCTACTTGAATATCAGGCACATAAAAAGCTCTTCTATATTGATTACTTAGAGACTCTCTAATTTTTCTATATCCTCTTTCATTATGAATAGCACTTATTTCATATTCATCTTCCTCCTCAAAATCTGCAATTAGAAACAAACGCATATCCCGCATTACTTTTGGAGAAAGATATTGCAAAATAAAACTATCATCTCTAAAATTTTCCATTGCGTAATGTACCTCATCTAACCAGTCTTTCCCAATCAAATTTGGGAACCAATTCCTATCCTCTTCAGTTGGATCCTGACAAATTCGTTTAATATCCATGAAAACATTAAAACCCAAAGCATAAGGATTGATTCCTGAAAAATAAGGACTATTGAATTCTGGTTGGAACACTACAGAACTATGACTATGGATAAACTCTAACATAAACCCATCATCTATATACCCCTGTTCAAACATTTCATTAATGATATGGTAATGCATAAATGTTGCAAATCCTTCATTCATTACTTTAGTCATGCCTTGAGGATAGAAATATTGCGACACTTTTCTTACTATTCTGATTAGCTCCCTTTTCCAAACAGGTAATGTTGGAGCATTTTTCTCTATAAAAT
>JAHQVQ010000210.1 GCA_019634305.1 Flammeovirgaceae bacterium
ACAGATTCCATTGTAGCTTCATATGTAGGTTATATCCAGAAAAAAAAGCCTATTGATTTAAATAAACCCCAGGTTGTAAATTTCCAGCTTATCCCAGATACCAAGACTTTAGAAACAGTAGAAATAAGAGTTGGAGACTACGAAAATCCTGCCTGGGAAATACTTAGAAATGTTATAAAGAATAAAGAAAGAAATGATAAAAGATCTTTGGAGGCCTACGAATATGAAGCTTATACCAAAATAGAAATTGATATTGATAATATTTCTGATAAGTTCAGAGAAAAAAAAGTAGTGAAAAAAATAACCAGTGTGTTGGATAGTATTGAGCGAATTGCAGGTGATGATGGAAAACCGATTTTGCCGATGTTCATTTCAGAATCCATCTCTAATTTCTACTATCTTAAATCTCCAGAAAGGGAAAAGGAAGTAATCAAAAAAACCAAAATTACAGGTCTTGGAATAACCGATGGTTCTACGGTGTCTCAGATTACAGGTTCTTCCTTTCAGGAATACAATTTTTATAAAAATTGGATGGAAATCGTACAAAAAGATTTTGTTTCCCCCATTTCAGACAGTTGGCGAGCTTTTTATGATTATGAATTAAAATCCTGGGAAGAGGTTGTGGATAGCATAACTTGCTATAAAATTGAGTTTAAACCCAAAAACCCTGAAGATCTGGCTTTTAACGGAACAATGTGGATTGCTGATTCTCTTAATAACTTTGCTTTAAAACAGATTGATGTAAATATTGGTAAAAATGCGAATCTCAATTTTATTGAAAAAGTAAAGATTCAACAGAAATATGAACAGGTGGAAAAGGGAGGTCAATGGCTTCCAAATAAAACTAGAGTGATCATTGATATTGGGGAAATTAGAAATGATTGGGCTGGAATGTTGGCAAAATTTTACGTCTCTCATAAAAAATTCAAAATTAATCAACCTAAACCTGTTTCATTTTTCGATCAGGAGTTTGAATTGAGTGAGTTTGCCTTGGAAAAAAATGAAAGTTTTTGGATTGAGAATAGACACGATCCTCTATCCGAAACAGAGCAGAATGTGTATCATATGATTGATACACTTAAAAAAATACCTGTTATTAAAAGCTATGTAGAAATTGCCAATATTGTAGTTAACGGCTACAAGAAGATCGGTAAATTTGATATTGGTCCATTTATCTATACTTATGCTAACAATAATATTGAAGGCAATAGGTTTCGGCTCGGAGGAAGAACCAATATAGATTTCAGTAAGAAATTTGTTTTGTCAGGATATGGTGCATATGGTTTAAAGGACCAGGCTTTCAAATATAATTTAGAAGCCAATTATATTCCTAAAAGGAAACCCTGGACGGTGGTGGGGATCGCCAGAAAAGTTGATATTGATCAGGTAGGTATTTTCAATGATAATATTTTAAATAGCAGCCTTTTTAACTCATTTTCAACCTTTGGAACACTGAGAAGACCCTTTTCTCATACCATCAACAAGATTTGGGTAAATTCAGAAGTATATCCGGGATTAACTCATCAGATTACTTTTAGAAATAGGACTTTTAATCCACTTTATCCTTTTAGATATATCAAATCAGGTGAAGGAACAGACCAGGTTCTTGGGGAAAATTTTATTGTAAATGAATTAATTTTCGAAGCAAGAATTGCCATTGGTGAAAAACATATTATCAATGACAATAGCCGGATAAGTTTGGGTAACGGTAATAAGCCTATTTTCACATTAAGATATACTTACGGATTAAAAGATTTTTGGAATAGTGATTTTGGATATCAGCGATTTGATGCTTTTATAGATCAAAGTTTTAGGCTAGGAGCGTTCGGACGTACATCTTATCACCTTGCTGGTGGCTATGTCCCATCAACAATCCCCTACCCTTTATTGGAAACACACTTGGGAAATGAAACCGTTTTTCTAAATGAAAATTCCTTTAATATGATGGATTTTTTCGAATTTGTAAGTGATCAATATGCCTCACTTTCCATAATGCATCGGTTTGATGGATTATTGCTCAACCGAATTCCATTGATTAGCAAATTAAAATGGAGAACATTTGGCTATGCAAAGGTTTTATATGGAAGTGTAAGACAAAATAATATTGACATTATTCCACCAACTGGTGAATTAGGGAATCCAATTCCAAGTTTTCAGTCTTTAGGAAATAAACCATATACGGAAGTTGGATATGGTATAGAAAATATTTTCAGATTTGTAAGAGTTGATTTTATCCATAGATTAAATTATCTTTCTGAAGACACTAAGGACTTTGCTGTCAAAATATCGTTTCAATTCAGATTGTAATAAATTATTTTTTGGATTCATTTACTTTACATTTCCAGCTTCTTTCTTCATTGAAATAATAGTTGGAAATAATTCCAACAACCAATTCAGAAGAATTTCCAATATGTGAAGTAAAAGATTTATCTTTTTGGAAACGGATTTCCAATACCTCCCGTAACAACTAATAAGAGAACTTAATATTTTTTCTGAGTAATAGCTTAAATTTAGGATAGTAGTTTTTCTATAAAAACAAATTTTGAAACTTTAATAGAATTACACAATTCATATTTATAACATGCCGTAACAAGCAAACCAATAATAAAATGAAGAAGAAGAAAAGAAAAAAAACAGATCCAAATCAACTACCAAAAGTTCATAAGGATTTAATTGGTTTTGACATAAAAATCAATGAGTTCGGGGAAATGAAAAGTACCCTTCCACTTGAGGAAATCAATAAATTCCTAAATAAAAAAGTAGTTGATAAAAAATTGAAGGACAGACTTGGATATAAATCTGATGAAGATGATGATACAATTGATTTTATGTATGATTTAGATTCATAAATTATTAAGGATTTATATTACTGATGAAGTGCATTAGGGATTTTTACTGTAAAGTGTGTGCCTTTTCTCACTACAGAAGAAAAAATGATTTTTCCCTTAAGTTTATCCACCACATTTTTCACAATATATAAACCCAAACCTGAACCTTGTGATTGGTCTGTAGCCCTATAAAACATATTGAATATTTTTGATTGGCTTTCAGCCTGAATACCCATTCCATTGTCATTAATGGAAATCACGGCTTCCTGATGATTAATTTTTCCCTCTATTTTCACAAATGGATGGTCTTCAGATGGGTTTCTGTATTTGAAGGCATTGGAGATTAAGTTATTCAAAATTATATTAATTCTTGTAGGATCAGATAAGAATTCGCCTTCTTGTTCAATTTCCATGGTAACCTGAAGGTTTTCAGGTTTATTCAAATTCAAAATTTCTACCGATTCTTCAATTAACTTGTTAAACTCGATGAGTTGTTTTTTGTCATCAACCCTATTATTTCTAGATAACGTAAGTAGATTAATAACCAGAGCATCAAGCCTTTTTACACTTCTTTCAATAAGATCGAAATAGCCTAATATACTATCAATTGATTTTTCATTTTTGGAAATGGTAATTAAACCCAAAATGGAAAGTAGTGGCGACCGAAGGTCATGAGAAGTATGATAAACGAAGTTATCAAGTTCGAAATTCACCTTTTTTAATTCAAGAAAACTTTCCTTTTCATAAGTAATATCTTTTATAACTCCCTCAAAAAAATCAGCATCCTTAAGGTACCTCCCAGAAATAGAAACCCATTTATTTTTCTCAGCTTTATTTATAGTTAATTCAAAACTTTCTACAAATCCTTTCTCTGTTATTGCATTCTTAAATCTTATGGCGTCCCGGAGATTTAATAGTTTCCCTACTACCGGTTCACCCGCGTCATATTCAGAACCTATTATATCCCAAGTCTGGTTATTTGCTTCTATAATTCCTGAGTTTTCAATATTCAGCCGAAATATACCAATCATAGAATTTTGGTAAATATTCCTATATTTCTCCTCACTAAATTCTAGGGCTTTTTTACTTTTTGCTTCTGCTTCCTGCCTTAACTGAATTTGTTCCAGCATATGGTTAAAGCCATTATAAAGTACCCCAATTTCATCTTTACTTTTTGGCTGAACTCTTAATGAATAATCAGTTTCAGAGGAAATTTTTTGGGTGGCATCAGTCAATTCAGTTATTGGTCCGGAAATTAGATTTTGAAGGTAAATCGTCACCAGAAATGCCAAAATAATAACCACAGCTAAAATCATTAGCATGTTTAGCAATAATTTATTGATAGCATTTTGGACTTCCCTCAGAGTAGATTTCAAATAGATATAACCAAGTACCTTATTCTGAAATTCTATGGGTTGAGTAACATGCAAGTAATTACCTTCAAAAAAGGAATTTCTTTTTAGTATTTCTCCGGCTAAAGATAACTCTTCTGGAAACACACACTCATGGTTATAATAAGCGAAAATCACCCCATTATTGTCTCGAATATGCACACATTCTATTTGAGGATCATTATCAAGTTTTTCTAATATTTCAATTGCTCTTTCCTTGGCATCAAATCTTAAAGGCGTGATACTATAATCTGAAACAATTTTTGCAGTATTCACCATGGTTTTCTGAAGATCCTCCATTAAATGGCTTCTTAAACTTATAAATACTGCCCCAAATCCAACAAAAAGTGCTAATAAGGTAACGGATAGAATTACCGAAATTAACTTATTTTTAATGGACATACTCTTCAAAAAATTCATTATTAAAGTGGCTTTAATAAAAAAGATTGTCGTTGTAATAATATAAAACCCTTCCTCTGTGGAGAAAAATCATATACAATCCTTTTATAGATATTTCAAAATATAGTAGTGATGATTAGTTAATAATTTTGGCTACATCAAGCAACCTGGAATTTATCTTCAATGGTGATTCTTTATAAACATTATAATTCATTTCAAACAATACCTTTTGACCCTTGTGATAGAAATTGAATAAAGCTCCTTTTTGAGCATATCCTGCACTATCTCCTACAGTAAGAACCGGCTTTCCTTTTACAATACCAAAAACTTCTTCTACCAATTCTTCATTAACTGAAGCAATGAATAAAACTTCACAACCTAATACATTTTCAGGTGAGTCAACATACTCAATTTCAGTAACTTTTCCTTTTATTTTTGTGTCTGCATAAAGATATTTTAAATACTTATAAAAATAATGATCACCAAAAACTTTTATCTTGAAAACACTACTTTCAGTTTCATTCGGCCAGGTGATAAACTCAGTAAAATATTTCATCAGGTCAGCTTTTCTTTCTGAATATTTTACATCTTGGGCAATTAAACTGGAATGTACAAGGACACCTACTATTACAATAGCAGTAACAAAAGAATAGCTCCTCATAAAATTTCCAAACATAACACCCTTTAAATAACCCAATCTTATCTACTGATATTCAATGGTTTAATAACAAAAAAATAATCGCATTAGTATTAATCTTTATATTCATTGAATTATTTACTATAATTAAGATTCATTTTTTGTTCTGTTAGTTCTTACAAAATCGATACAATAGTTAGTAATAATAGCAATGAATAATATTGCCTTAATAAATATTTCTGATAAAATATTTTTTTTGTTTTAGAGCTTGTTTTAAACCTATTTGAATTAAAGGAAGTTGAACTTTAAAATTAGATATTAAGAGCCTAAATGCAATATCTCCTATTTTCTAAAAAGAAACTATTGCCTACATTATTTATAATTTCAATAATAATCTGAAAACACCACCTCTATTAGTTCTGATTATATTTCATTTATTCTATTGGGTAAACAAAATTTAAAAACTAAAATAAAATATTTTCTCGTAGTAATTTTCACTGATTTTATAGTATTTAAAATAGTGAATTATTTATCCATTAAAATTGAATAAAGTTAGCCGTAATATTAACAAGGTATTTTGTTAATCCAAAAAAATCTTCTTATATCAATAATGTTTTTATTGTTAACTTTTAGTTTTCGGTAAATTTTAGATTAATCTTTTAAAACCGAATTTAATTCAATTCGAGTGAACCTATTTACTATATATAACCTTGAGTAAATGGATAAGTAGAAAATTATTGATTTTTTTTAGATAAATAAAAATATAAGTGCCAGCACTAATTTATATAGAGCGATGACGTCTCAGTATCAATCAGTTGTGGCAAAATAGAATATATTTA
>JAHQVQ010000211.1 GCA_019634305.1 Flammeovirgaceae bacterium
GCCATGCCCTCCTATCTCGAGGGTGAAGGTCTTGGATAAATCCATGAGGAGTTTACTAATCATGCGGCTAACAACTTCGTGAAGGTTCGACTCCTTCCCCTACAGCTTTTCATTCCTAAAAAGTATTCCAATCGTTTCCATACAATTTATTAAACTATTTCTTCAATTGTTATTAATTTTAGGTATCGATCTTTACAGATTGAGATACTTTTATTGAAACTTCACTACCAAAACAATGTCTGAAACAGCTAAAAATAAAATTCTTAATCTGGAGGGGTTAAGACAATTAAGAACATCTCAAAAAGAAGCAACGATAATATTTTGTTCTGGTTGCTATGATATTTTGCAATCTGGCCATGCCTTCTTTTTCAATCAATGTAAATCTTTTGGAGATATATTGGTAGTTGGTGTTGGAAGAGATCAGGTAATTGAAAAACTTAAAGGTCCGGGAAGACCCGTTAATCCGGAAAACAACCGGGTATATTTGGTAGCAGCAATGGAGGATGTTACCTATGCCGTTTTGAACGATCATGAAGTAGGAGAGGGTAAAATTGATTTTTCCAACATTTTAGAAGCTCTTCGACCAAATATTTTTATCATTAATGATGATGATTCGGCAGTGCAGTATAAGAAGGACTTATGCAAGAAATTAAATATTACCCCCCAAACTGTTTCCCGATCAGTACCACCTGAGTTGGTGCCAACTTCTACTACTAACATCATCAATAAAATAAATTATGCCTTTAGGGCTCCTCTAAGAATAGATTTTGCTGGTGGCTGGGCTGATGTGCCATACATAATGTATGGCAAAAAAGGATATGTCTCTAATGTAGCGATTAAGCCATTAATTGAATATAAATCAGGAAGATTCAATTTCTCTGGCTACCCTAGAGGAAGCGGGTTAAGTACTTCAACTGCTGCCAAATTGCTGGAGATGTTAAGCGCCAAAAATTATAATGTTGATAACAAAACTTTGGAGCAAGTAGGAGAGGATTTATTTAATTTGGAGAATAAGGAATTGCAGTGGTTCATTGGAAGACAAGATCAGTATTCTATTGTATATGGAGGGTTCCAATGTTTTGAGTTTGGGGAAGATTATGCCAAACCTTTAGACGTAAATATCTCCCACGAAACTTTAGAAGAATTGCGTCATCAAATGCTATTAATCCATACTGGAGTATCTCGAAATGCTCAGACTGCAGTGGAGGATGTTTATAAAAACCATAAAACTTCGGCAGGAATTGATGCCTTAGATAAATTGGCAAAATATGGACGGGAATTCGCGTTAGCTTTAGAAAAGCATGACTTTGATTTATGTGCTAAAATCGTAGATGATAACTGGCAGGCTCAAAAACAATTAGCACCATCTTGTACCAATGAGGAATTAGAAGAAATGTACGATTTTGCTAGGAATAATGGAGCAAAAGGAGCTAAATTATGTGGAGCTGGTGGTGGTGGAGCATTTTTATTTATGACTAATGACCCTTTAAAATTAAAGAGAGCTATGAAAAAACAATTCTCTGGTTGTTTTGAAATAGATTTTGAATTTGAATATCAGGATATTAAAACCTTAAATAAAATATAATTGAAAGGGGACAATTGCCAAGAGTTTATGCTTAATAAAGTTGGTTCCTCAATATCCGTCTGATTGTCCGGATAGTGGATTTGGTAATTTTCCCTTTGTATTTCTCCTGCACCTGGTCAATGGTGAGTCCTGCTTCTAAATCTTCTACAATGAAAGCCCATTTAATCAGAAAATCGGAATTTGGAGTTTTGTATTGCAATATTTTCCGAACTGTCTGAATGGTAATTTTACTGATTTCCCCATTTAGCGATTCTACAATTTCATCAGTACTCAATCCCAGTCCAATGTCTTTCACAATCCTGGAATAGTCCCGGAGGTATTTCTCATTGGCTTCCATCACCTGTAATTGAGGATTGTTGATGAATCGCAATGATTGATAAGGTTTTCCTTTCTTAATTCTTTCGAGTGCGAAATTTCGGGAAATATTATCGCAAATTTCAAGATCATTTTTGCTCAACTGAAACCATTCTCCTTTTATCCTTTTGTGTTGGAAAACAATATGAAGGCTTTGTTCCAACTCATCCATATTTTCAGCCTGGTACTGTCTTATAATCTTAAAATCGGAAGGCATATGGGTTTTGTAAGCTCCAATTCTTTCGATTAGGTTTTTAGTTTTTCCTATCTTGTAAAGCCTTTTGGTAGTTTTGAGGATATAAACACATTTACCAATTTGGATTTGGTCCATTGCAATAATCGCCTTTTTGTAGTTATTCAGAATGACTTCTTATCTGTTTTAAATATTATTTATAAGGTTTAAATCTTAAAGGAATAAACAAATAGAAATTCACAATTACAAATTTAAGGAAAAAAGCTGCCAGAAAGCCAATAAATCCATCATCAATGCCAAACCTACATGCACTATTATTCCACCAAATACACTTCTCGAATAATAAGAAATCACTCCTAAAACATAACCACCAAGCATGGAACCTATACATTCGGGCATTGGTTTAGTGAAATGCAAAAGACCATAAACGGTAACCATTACCCAAACAGCATTTTCCTTTAAGAAAGGGGAAAGGCTGTAAACAATAAATCCTCTGTAGAAAATCTCAAGCGCAATGAATTGTAATACATAAGTCAATTCAAAACTACCGACTGTAATTATGGGAGAAATATTTAAGTAGGCTTCAGCTGAATCTATCTTATACATTGGATAGGTTTTTACAAAAGCAGGCTGAAATGATGCCCAGATCAGGATGGGTACCATTATTAAAAGCATAAGTAAATAAGGACGAACCTTAAAACCTTTAAGGGTTAATCCATAAAAACAGGAATTCTCGGATTTGCCTTTGATGAACCAATAAATTGCCGGAATCGCCAGATAAAAGAAAGTAACGTGCACATTGTAGCCTATTCTATTGAAAAAATGAAATAGTTCAGTGGGTAAAAGTGGAAGAAATTTTTTATAGAAAAAGGTATATTGATTTAAAAATAATCCCAGAAGGATTAAAAACGAGAGTAGAAAAAAACTTGAAGTATTCCAGGTTAATGGCGTTTTTGAAAAATGATTAATCAGGAAAATAGTGAAAATAAATGGAATGGTATAAAATAGAATACCCCAAACCAGTCGGAGGTTTTCCTGAGGAAAAGTGATTTTTATTCCATAGAAATATTTGATAAAAGTAAGCGTAGCCATAAAACTGGCCCAGACTGTAAAGAATTTCCAATTGAATGATGCCTGTATATGTTTTTTTAGGTACTCAAAAATGGTGATCATCGCTGAAATGTCCTGAAAAGGCTATTGATTTTCAGATGAATAACACCAAAAAAGGCTTCAGTAAAAATTTTATTTGACATTTTCGACTGGCCTTTTGTTCTGTCAGTAAATATGATAGGTACTTCTTTTATTTTAAATTTATATTTCCAGATCTTGAATTTCATCTCAATCTGAAAAGCATATCCAACAAACCGGATTTTATCCAAATCGATGGTTTGTAGTACTTCCCTTTTATAGCACTTAAAACCAGCTGTGGCATCGGAAATGGGCATTCCCGTAATAAACTTCACATATTTGCTGGCAAAATAAGACATAATCACCCTGCCCATTGGCCAGTTCACTACATTTACTCCGGTAACATATCTGGAGCCAATGGCAAGATCAAAACCTTCTTTGGAACATGCCTCATACAAAGGAATAAGGTCAATTGGATTATGGGAAAAATCGGCATCCATTTCAAAAATATAATCATAACCCAGTTCCAGCGCATATTTAAATCCACGGATATAAGCTGTACCAAGACCAAGTTTCCCTTCTCTTTCAATGAGATGAATTTTGCCAGTATGTTGGCCCTGAAGTTCCTTTACTTTGTTTGCAGTACCATCAGGCGAACCATCATCAACTATAAGAATGTGGGGATTGATAGGCAGACTCAAAATCCTGAGGATAATGGCTTCTATATTCTCAATTTCATTGTAAGTAGGGATAATTACGACCTGGTTGCTCAAAGTTAATCAGTATAAGTAAATAGTATAATTGCTTAAATTAGTATGATGATAGTATTTGTAAAAATATTAATTTTCTTCTTCAATTGTTCTTAAATCCACAGGAACTACGGTAGAAACTCCCTGTTCTACCATTGTTACCCCGTAAATTACGTCAGTACTTGCCATGGTTCTCTTATTATGAGTCACCACAATGAATTGAGAATTTGTAGAAAACTTCTTAATGATATTATTGAACTTGTCAATATTGGCATCATCAAGCGGAGCATCCACTTCATCGAATATACAGAAAGGAGCAGGCTTCAATAGATAAATAGAAAAAAGTAAGGCTGTTGCAGTAAGGGTTTTTTCCCCACCAGAAAGCTGATTTATTGTTAAAGGTTTTTTGCCTTTAGGTCTGGCAATAATTTCTATTTTGGAGTTTAAAGGATCATCCTGATCCACCAGGATTAAATCGCAATTGTCTTCAGCGGTGAATAATGATCGGAAGACTTCAATAAAATTCTCCCTGATTTGGGTAAAGGCATTCATGAAATTTTCCTTGGCGACTGCATCAATTTCCTCAATAGTAGTTTTCAGGGAATCGATCGCTTCCAGTAAATCCTTTTTCTGCTCAATGATGAAAACATGCCTATCCTTAATTTCATTGAAAGCTTCAATAGCCATGTGGTTGATCGCACCCATTTTTTCCATTTTGGTTTTTATGCGCTCCACTTCCTCTCTTAAATTTTCTTCTGAAAGCTCAATTACATCATTACTTTCCTTAAGAAGTTGCTCAATATCTACTTCAAATTCGATTGATATTCTTTCTTTCACTGAAGAAATACTCATTCTGATGGTATTGACTTTTTCTTTCATTTCCATCAAAAGTGAATCAGAAGTTTCTCTGCTTCTTTGGACTTCTCTTATTTCCTTTTCTACTTCGGAAATAATTCCTCTGGCATTGTAATAATCTTTCTCCGCTTCATTTACCCCAGCTTCTATGCTTTCCTTTTCTTCATAAAGTGCCACGAGTTGTTGCTCATGTTGTCCGGAAGATTCCTGAACTTGAAGAATTTCCTTTTCCGAGTGTTTCAGTTCTTCTTGATTGTTTTCAATTCGGGCTTTTCCTCTTTCAAATGAAGTTTGTTTGTATCCAATTTCCTTTTCTATACTATCCAGTTTATTGGATTGCTGATGGAAAAGGATGTTTTGCTGGTTAAAAGCGGCTGACTTATTGGCCAATAAGTCATTTTGTTCCTCTAAATTTTCATTAATAATTTCCTGCCTTTCTTCAATTGTTTTTAAAACCTCTTCTTCCTCAGCAACTTTTGGCGTATTTTCCTCTATTGTTTCGGAGAGCTGAGCGATTTTTTCAAGAATAGTCTCTTTCTTATTCTCCTTATCCTGAAGTAAATCTACGAATTGTTCCTTTTTGGTTTTTATAGTAACATATTCCTGATTAATCAGGTTGATTTCTCTTTGTAAATCCTGAATTTCTTCACCTACTAATTCTTCCTTCAGGCTGGAAATATCTTCCTGATGTTGTTCAATTACCTTTTCAAGTTCTTTATTTTTTATTTGTAGCTGCTTTATTTCTACTGCTAGTTTATCCAGGTTTTTGGCCCTACCAATTTTCTTCCCTTCAAACAGCCCGACCGAACCACCAGAAATACTATATTTCCTTTTTATGGTTTTTCCATTTTGGGTAATAAACACCAAGCTATCGTCTTTTGGCGGATCATCCTGGTTTTTAGTAACTATGTAAACATTTTCAAGAATATAATTCACCAATGACCGGTACTTCTCATCGTATTCCACAATTCCAATTGCAGGAATAGCATCTTCAAATTGTTTCTGTGGTTTGGTCTGATAATCCTTGAATTTATCCAACAGCAGGAAGTTTCCTTTTCCTTTGGCTGAATCACTCAGCAAATTAACAGCCTCCATGGCATGTCCCTCATTATCCAGAATATAATAATTGAGGTAAGGTTCCAGGTAATTTTCTACCGACACTCTGTATTTTTCCTCACAGGTAATAATATCTGAAAGAAGTGGTGCATCTTTTCCCCAAGTTGTTCCCTTTTTCAAAAACTTAATCGCTTGCGGATAACCTTCCAGATTATCCACCATGGATTTGGTAAGATTAAACTCATTTTGCCTTGCGTCTAGCTGTCGGGAAGATTTGGCAAATTCCTCTTTAAGAGATTGCAGAGAGGCTTCTGAAGATTTGATTTTCCTTTCCAATTCTTCCTGTTTACCTTTTATTTCATTCAGTGTCTCCGTTTTTACTTTTAATTCGGATTCGAGTTCAACTATTTTTTTATCAAACTCTACCAGGTTGGCTGTTTTTTCAGAAGAATCAAAACTTTCCCTTTCCAGTTCCTGCTTTAGGGTAGCTTGCTGAACCAGACTGATTTCCAAAGTCTTTTTAAGTTGATAAAGACTACTTTGTCTGGCTTTTATTTGGGTATTTATTTCCTGAGATTCCTGCTTTAAGGTTTCAGTGCTAACCTTTTGAGTTTCATATTCCTTTTTTGAATTTTCCAGAACAAACTCAGTTTCCCTGAGCATTTTATCCAATTGGACCTGTTCCTTTTCAAGACTTTCTAGACTGAATTTTGCCCTTTCGCTACTTTTGGAATCTTCGGTGAGCTGCTCTTGTAAAGCTGAGGCTCGTTGGCTTAAGAACTTTAAGCGCTCATTCTTTATTTTTTTTTCACTTTCAAATTGGCGGATGCCATGCACATGGGAATTCAGCGTTTTTTGTCTGCTGGAAAGTAGCTTTTCTTTGGTTACTAAATCTACTTTTTCCTTTTCCAGCCTGGCATCAAACTCGGCCACCTGTTTTTGAAAGGATAACTTTTTATCGTTTTCTGCTTCTATTCTTTTTTCAAGAGAATTTAAATCAGTAACCTGGGTACTTACCGATTTTCTGGCTAATTCTATACTTAGGCGCCTGTATTCTTCTTTAATTTTCAGATATTGAGAAGCTTGTTTGGCTTGTCTTTCCAAACTTCTCATATTTTTTTCAATCTCAAAAACCAAATCTTCTACCCGCTCCAAATCGGCAGAAGTTTCTTCCAACTTCTTAAATGTTTCCTTTTTCCTCTTTTTGAATTTGGAAATTCCAGCTGCTTCTTCAAATAAATTCCTTCTCGATTGATTCGTATCGTTCAGAATTTCATCTACCATTTTCAGCTCAATAATGGCATAACTATCCGCCCCGATTCCGGTATCCAGAAAAAGTGTTTGTATATCTTTAAGCCTGCAAACTACTCCATTTAGTAAATATTCACTATCCCCAGATCGGTAATATCTTCTGGAAATCATTACCTCAGAATATTCAGTGGGGAGAAGATTTTTGGTGTTTTTAAATGTCAGTGTGACTTCAGCCATTTGCTGGGCTCTGCGATTTTTTGTGCCATTAAAAATCACGTTTTCCATTTTCTCCGATCTTAAAGCTTTGGTACTCTGCTCACCTAAAACCCATCTGATAGCATCTACTACATTGGATTTACCACTTCCATTAGGTCCAACTACAGCAGTAATTCCCTCATCGAAGTTGAATACAACTTTATCCCCAAAACTTTTAAATCCCTTTATTTCTAATTTTTGTAGTAGCATGTTGAATACGGTACTTATTTATTGAGCAATTGAAACGCTCATTGCCTCTAAACTTAGCAACAAATCACCATTTTGTTTGGTGAATTTTAGTGGAAATTAGTCTTTAATCTTATCAGACAATTTAATTCTTAAGGTAGATTTGGTTAATCTATTATATAATGGCTAAAATTATACAAGTACTAAGGAACAAACTCGCAAAAATAAAATTATTTATTAGATTTGTTTACTGATTTTTTAATTCTGATCCAATGGAACAAATTTTTGAGATTTTAGCCTCAATGGCAGGCTTAATTATATACTGGTTACTCACTACCAGAAAAAATAAGCAAAAAAAAGTAAAGAGAAGACCTGAAGAGGTAAATCCACCTGAAAGAAGGATACAGAGGGAGTACGAACCTATGGAAGAGGAATTGCCAGATTTGGATTATGAAGCACAGGAGAAGAAACCAGAGCCAGAGCCAGAACCATATGCTAGTTTTGAAGAAATTCTACAGGAATTTACTCAGCCTAAGAAAAGAAAAATCCCTACTCCTGAACCAGAAGAAGTGAAAATGGATTTCCGAGAGGAAATGGAAGAATTGAAGAGAAAACAAAGAGAGCAGGAAGAATTAGCTAAACAAAGCCTAAAGAAATATAGTAAAGGGTTTAGTTTGGGTGAAGATGATGATGAACATACCAATATTTCAACTTCTCCATCTTCAGGAAGATTTGATAAATTTAAAATAAGAAAAAGATCCCAGGCTAAAATAGTGGAGATGCTTCAAGATCCGGAAGGGATAAGAAATGCTTTTATTGCCAAAGAAGTATTCGATAGGAAATATTTTGATTATTAATTAAGTTCTGGAAGAAACGGTTGAAATGAGTGAACTTAAACCCGATTTTTCTCCTTTGTTCGGAACTATAATATTTAAAGATTCAGGTTGAATCTCCAATTGAATCTTATTTCGCTCACCCAGAATTTCCCCATCTGCCTGAAGCGTCATTTTCTTGTGTTTTTTAAGAACAATTTTAGCTTTTTTACAGCGGATAATTTTCACGAATTTTGATTTGTAAACTGATCCTGTGAGGGTGGCAAGGATGATTAATAACAATACTTTAAAGGAGATTCTTTTAATGATACACAGTTCAAAATAGCCATCATCCAATTTGCCAATTGGGTTAATTACCGCTTTAGTTCCGTATTTTCTGGCATTAGCAAAGGCGATCATATGGGCAGATGATTCATAGTTACCATTTTCAGAAACTATCTTGAATTTTATGGTTTGGGAAAACTTAAATTCCCTCAAAAACTGGCGAGCATAACTTAGTCTTCCCCTCTTCTTTTCCTTTTCAAATGCTTTTATCATTTTGGCATTGAAACCGATATCTCCTATATGAACACAATTGTATTTGCCATCAATTTTGATGGTATCGATTTTAATGGGTTGTCCATGAAATAAAACCCTGAAAGCCTCCTCTCTATTGGTGGGAATATTGAGCTCGGTAGCCATGCCATTTGCAGACCCAAATGGGATTACCCCAAGTTTAATATTTGTGTGCAAAATCAAACCCGCAGCGAGCACCAAAGTGCCATCTCCTCCTACCGCTACCAACATATCTGGTTTATTGTCCGAAATTATTTCCTGAAGTGATTGCTTGTCTTTTTTACCAGTGGTTTGGTAAACTTCATAATGGAAATGGTGTTTTTTTGAAAAGTCTTCCAATGAATCAGTAAAGGCATTTTTTGACCAACCTCCTGAAATAGGATTGATAATAAAAAGTAATTTTGGAAAGGATTTCATCCGTTGTTCTTTGGTAAAAGATCTTAAAGATGAAATTAAATAACCTTTCCAAATTTTTAGGTATGTATTAGGAAATTAATAAAACCCTGGTGTTTATTTTTTCAATTCCTTCAAATGTTCCATTCCATCAATCTTCATATTTTTGGTGATTTCCCCTATATGATCTAAATCTATTTCCCCTTGAAAGGAAAGGACAACAAATTCGTCATCATCATCAACTAGCATCATAAAGTTGGTTACAATTCCATTTTTTTCCAAAATCATGAAATCAATTTTTGATTTTCCATTCCTTATTTTTATTAGTTCCTCAAACCTTTCCTTTTTTAGCCTTTTTCGCAGATTGTCTACTTCGATGGTGGTAATACTATTCAATTCCTTTTTAGCTGAAATAATTCTGAAATCCTGAATGCCTTTAATAGCTTGCTCTATATCATCTTCTCCACTCTCATTTTCAAACATGGATTGCAGGAAATTTCCACTAAAATTCATGGTAAACAGATTGTCATTTCCCTGATATTTATCAAAAAACTGATCGATACTTCCGCTTTGTCCGTAAGAAATTACTTCTGAAAGAATAAAAACTATAGCGATTATAAATGATTTTTTCATAAACTTATCTTAATTTAAAAAGGTGTTTTTACTTGAAATGTAAGTGAATCGTTTATTTTTTTATTCCTCTTTATCCAGGTTTTCCAAATGTTGCATGCCTTCTACATCCATCTTTTTAGAAATTTTGGCAATCTGGTTTAAATCTATCTCTCCCACAAAACTCATGATTAGGAAGTCATCTTCTCCACCTACCAGCATTAGTAGTTCTTTAATGGTTTTTTCTTCTTCCTTTATTAGAAATTTCACACCACCTTTCCCCTTTTTTACAATCATCAATTCTTCATATTCTTTTATGGGAATAGTGGAAATAGCTTCCTGATAAAGTTTAATTCCATCTGTAGAATCCGAAGCCAAAATGCTGATACCTTCAAGTTTATTTAAAGCTGCTTTTAGTTCTTGATCTTCTTCACTATCCGTAATGTCGGCAATTAGGGTGAACATTCTTTTAGTGATATACACTTGGGTAAATTCTTCATTTTCAGTGTATTTCTCAAAAAATCTACTGATTGCGTCTTCCTGAGCCATCGCAAAATTTGAGATAAGAGATATAATTAATCCCATTAGTATCTTTTTCATTCTTCTTTCTTTTTAGTGTTTTTAAAATATTTGTTGGCTGAGCTGAGATGGGAGATTTCCACCACATATTTCGACCCTGAATTTAATTGGGCGGAAACTAGCAACAATGCCTTTTTTGCTTCTTCCAGGGCTACTTCTGGATCCTCATAAGTATCTACCCTTACAATTTCAGGCTGCTTTTCTACTTTTATTTCTGTTTGATAAATTACCGTGGCTACCAGAAGAATTAAGAAAGTGGCTGCTACTTTCATATAGTTCTGAATTGATTGCTTCTTTCTGTAGACTTTTAATTTCTTTGAAATACCTGTAACTTCTTCAATATTGTAATCAAGCTTTGGTTCATCTTTCAAAGTGATTTTTATACTTTGATCGAGATAGACGAAATAGGATTGATATTCCCTAAATTCGTCAGGAACATATTTCCTATTGAAAAATTCTTTTAATTCTTTTTCTTCGAGAAGAGTGGTTTCTCCTTCCCAATATTTTTCAAGCAAATATCTTATCCTTTTAAAGTCCATAAGATTCTGTTTTTTGTAGTTTATCTTTAATTGTTTTTCTTGCTCTGAATAAATTGACTTTTACCTGATTAAGGTCAACCTCCAATATATCTGCAATTTCCTGATAAGAATATCCTTCCACATCTCGTAGTTGGATAATGTGATTTTGTTTTTCGGGCAATTCGTTTATAAAATCATTTATATTCTGCAACACATCATTCCATTCCGTTTGCTGATATGGAGAATAACCATTTACCGGAAGGTCTACTTCCTGTTTGTCCCTGCTTGTTTTGAAGGATTTTGATTTTACTTTATCCAATGATAAATTTTTAGTAAGTCGCATACACCAGGCTTCCATATTTCTATACAGATGCATTTCATTTCGTTTATTCCAAATTTTCAAAAAGACTTCCTGCACAATATCTTCTGCTTCATCAGTATCTCCAACTATTCTGAAGGCAAACCGATAGAGTTTATTTTTGGTAGGAAGTACTCTATTTTTAAAATCCTCTAAGAACATTTTCTAACTCATTTTCAAAAGCAAGACGACTAACCTCAATGGTTGTTACAAAGGAAGATAAAAATAAATGGCAATTTCATCTGATAGTTTGATTTAAAGTTATGAATGGGATTTTATCGGGATGAATGGATGGATGATTTATTGAGATTATAAATGCCTTCCTTAATACCCTTCTAGTTACGTATCTTCCTTCCTTTTGAATTTCCATAATAAAAATATTCCGTATCTTTATTTTTGAAATTTTTTAGCGTATTTCTAAACTTTAAACTAGGATGGCGCAAGCAGCACCAAATGTTTCTTCAGCTAAATCAAAGGTATTCTTTGGATTTGCCTTAGTGATTATTGTTTTTGTATTAGGGGTATTTTTAACATTTCAGAGTTTTAATACTTTAAAAACTTCAGTTGAGGAATTGACACAGCCTAAAAAAAAAGTACGTTTGCTGAGTAGAATCATTGTTGAAATTCATGAGTCGGAAAATAAAATCAGACGACTTGCTCTCTCTAATAATAAAAACCCATTACCTGCATTCAGGAAAATTGTTGGAGAAATCGATTTTAAATTAGATTCCCTAATAGAATTTTCTGAGAACAATCCGAAACAGTTGGAGAGGATAGAAAAAATGAAAAATCTTCTTCAAGAAAAGGAGAAAACTTTTGATGCTTTTATAGCTATCCATGAAAAAGTGGAAGAATATGATGCGCTGGAAGAGGTGATGGATGAAGCTATTCAAGATAAGGGAATCCAGCCTGCCAAAAGAGTGAAAATTGATAGTGCTGATGGGTTTGCAAGTTCTGGTAATATTTCTATTCCTAAAATTTATAAAAAGTATAAGGGAGAAATTTTATCTTATTATAAAGAGTATATGCGGCTTAATGTTTCTCCACAGGAGGTTTTGGAAATGGATAATCTCAAAGCCATTCTGGAAAATGTGAGAATAAAGGAAAGCCAGGATGTTGCGAAACTTACTACAAAGGAACTGGATTTATTGAGAAAAAACTCTGAAATAACTGAACAGATAAGAGGTGTTTTAGGGGAGTTGGAAGAAGAGGAAATTTTTATAGCAGAGAATGAAAAAGAGGCAGCTAAAGAGATAGTAGAAAAATCCTATATCAAACTGGCTATAGTTGCCATTATTGGATTACTCATCAGTATTATTTTTATTTTTCTATTAATAAGTGATATTACAAAGAGTGCTTACTTCAGGTCACAATTGCTTTCTGAAAAACAAAGAGCTGAAAAATTATCCAAGGCAAAAGAAGAGTTCCTTGCCAATATGAGCCATGAAATAAGAACCCCTCTTAATTCTATAATTGGTTTCTCGGAACAATTAAAACAAACAACCTTAGAGGAGGATCAAAAAGAATTTCTAAAAGCTGTAAGGGCTTCTTCAGATCATTTGCTTCATACTGTTAATGATATTCTCGATTTTTCGAAAATTGAAGCTGGCAAATTAAATATTGAAAAAATCCCTTTTAGTGTTTATGATGTGGTGGAAGAAGTACGTCATGCTTTAAAAAATACGGCTAACCAAAAAGGGGTTCAATTAGACGTTTCATTGGATGAAGTTTTGAGACAACCTTTAAAAGGAGATCCTTTTCGGCTGAAACAAATTTTGATTAACCTGGTCAATAATGCCTTAAAGTTTACTTCAGAAGGTTTTGTGGAAATTGAAGGAGAAGCCATTGCCATCAATAAATCTAAAATTAAGGTGATGTTGAGGGTAAATGATACAGGGATTGGGATTTCTAAGGAAAAACTTAAAACCATTTTTGATAAATTTAATCAGGCAGATACCAGTACCACCCGGAAATTTGGTGGGACTGGACTCGGGCTTTCTATTTGCCAGAAATTGGTTGCTTTACAAAAAGGTGAAATTGCTGTAGAAAGTAAATTGAATGAGGGCACTTCTTTCATTGTTTCCATTCCCTACCAAATCTCCAGCAAACCAATTGCCCGTGCCAGCGAAGGAAATACCCTGATAAATTCAGGTCTTTTGAGAGGCAAAAGAATTTTGGTGGTTGATGATGATAATTTTAATATATTACTTTCAAAAACGATCCTAAATAAATGGGGTACAAATGCTACCTATCTGTTAGGTAGTTCTAATGCGTTGGAAGTAATTAAGGAAAATGATTTTGATTTAATTCTTACCGATATCCAAATGCCAGAAATTAGTGGGTTGGATATTACCAAATTTTTGAGGGAACAAAGTGACATTAACAAAGCAAGTACACCTGTAATTGCTTTTACTGCAAACGTTATGAAAGATGATTTGGAACAATACAAAACGGTGGGAGTAACAGATTATCTTTTGAAACCAATAAAAGAGCAGGAGATGTTTAATAAATTTATTCAGATTTTAGGTATTGAAGCAACTGAAGGAAATATTGAGCTAACCCGCGAAGTTTCAGAAAAAAGTCCGATGTTTTCATTGAATAATTTTATGGGATTTGCACAGAATGATCCAGAAACCCTTATTGAAATATTGTCTTCATTTATACAACAGACCGAATTAAATCTTAAATTGCTTAAGCGGGTTATAGCAGAAAAAGATATTCCCCAAATTTCGGCTATTGCTCATAAGATGCTGAATGCCTACCAGAGTTTGGAAATAAAGGAAGGTAGTAAAATTCTAAAAAGGTTTGAACAACTGGAAAGTCCAGGTTCCTGGGAAGAAAATGAAAGGCTTTTTGACAAACTCATGGTAGAGTCCAAAATTTTTATACCTTTGTTATTAGCCAAAATTGAAAGTCTTAAAGGGATTAAAACTGCTCAAAATCCCTAAATTGCTTTTTGTTATTACTGCTAAACTATCCAAAACTCCTAATAGCAAACTCTATTAATCAGTTTTACCACTGATTTTGTTCACACTATTTATTAACAGGGCAGGTAGAAGTTTTTCATTTAACTTACATCCAGTAGTTTAATACTGAATGGGATGTTTTTATTGTTGACTTACTCATTGAAATAGATTTCAAAGGGCATTATCAATATTGTAATTTTTATAAGTGAAGAAGTAGCCTATCCTTTTTATACTAAGAATTTATGACATTCACCCTTCTTTTTAGCATTGGCAAAAAAAAGAAAAATGGTAGGTATATTAATGAAAAAATAAAAATATCTAATCAGGTAACCCTGGTGATGTTTGGAATAGGATTGTTCTATATGATTTACAGTCTAATCTGGTTTCCTGAAATAATATTTATCCCAGTGCTTACCTGTGCAATTTCATTATTGATTTACCCACTAAATTATTACGGTTTTCACATAAGCTCTAGAACAATTTTGGTTGTTGGTGGAATATTATTATCTGCTATCTTTCATGGTTATTCGGTTCCTGAAGGTCAGTCATTTAATTATCATTTTTTTATTGGCCAATGCGGTATTTTAGTGTTTCCTTGGCTTTTAGCTGACATTAGGGAAAAAGGATTGTTATTTAGCACTACCTTATTTTGTGTTTTAATTTTATGTTCCCAAAGCCAGTTTAATAATTACTTCGAAATAGATCTTGATCCAAATGTTTTCAGAGCTCCTGAAATTGTATTTTTTGCTTATCTAATTTCCTTTATTATTTTTCTTTCAGGCTTATTTTTCATGCAAAAAAGTAATTATGAATCTGAAATTGGCTATTGGAATTTGGTAAAGGAAGTGAAACAAAAAAACAAAGAGATCATTGAGAAACAATCTCTTATAGAAAATCAGAATGATGTATTGAAGCAAAGCCAATATAAGCTTCAACAACGGAATGATGAGCTGAATATTAAACAAAATGAATTGAATATTCAGAATTCTGAACTAAAAGCTGCTTTCGAAAAGTTAAAACAAACTCAGGCACAGTTGGTTCAGTCAGAAAAAATGGCTTCGATAGGCTTTTTGACTGCTGGAATAGCACATGAAATTAATAATCCTGTTAATTTTATTAGTGCCGGAATTGTTGGTTTGCGCAAATCTCTGAACCATTTTTTCATCCTTGTAAAGGAATATGATAAGTTGAATAAGGAAAATTTTGATTATCAATATAGAAGGGTGAACCGGTTAAAAGAAATTAAAAATTTTAAGGAATTAATTCCCTTAGTTTTAAAAGTTGCCAATGATATTTCCATTGGTGCAAACAGAACAGCGGAAATTGTAAAAGAACTTCGGAATTTCAGTAGAATTGATGAACTGTCATTAAGGTTTACAGACCTTCATCAAGGATTGGAATCCACTCTGCTTTTGCTCAAAAATAAGTATAAAAATATTATTGAAATTCAAAAAAACTATGGTGAATTGCCTTTGGTAGAATGCTACCCAGGGAAATTGAATCAGGTTTTTATGAATATTCTGATGAATGCTATTCAGGCTATTGAAGGTGAAGGAGTAGTTCAAATTTACACCAGCCTCCTTAAAAAAAGTGATTTGGAATCACAGGTTTGCCAACCTTATTTACTGACAAGCCCAATCGCTAGTGAGTATGTAAGTATAAAGGTTATTGATTCAGGAAAAGGAA
>JAHQVQ010000212.1 GCA_019634305.1 Flammeovirgaceae bacterium
ATATTAGATTAAATCGTAAATCACACTCTAATATATTACTAATCCGCATAAGACGAAAATATACATTTTGGTTACTTCATTAAACAAAAAAACTTTGTCTTTTCCCAAAAACAAAGTTATAAAATGCTATGTTTAAATTTAAGCTTATCTCAGCTCCAGACACCTATTATTGTCCCCATAATCCCAAGGAAAATAATTTGATATCCTGCATCTATAAGCCATAATGTAAAAGATTTCCTTTGGTATAGTAAATTAATTCCCATGGAAGTTCCCACAAAGAAAAATCCTACCACCAGCCCGTGAATTAAACCTCCCTGCCAGCCAATAACAGGCTCTCCAAGCCCTTGTAAAAGCATTCCCATACCTAGTGCCATCACTATCATAAGGATAAAACTAGAGCCAAAAATTTTGGCCATATTTCCTTCCTGAAGGTATTCATCTGTAAAATCTAATTCTTTTTGCCAGGCTTTTCCAAATAAAACAGGGCTATACCACAAAGCACCTAAGGCAAAACTGGCTAAGGCAGCAACACCTACTGCCAGAAAGTTAATATTAAATAGTTCCATAAGTTTAAAGCTTGATTTGTTAATAAAAAAAAGAAAAGGTAAAGCTTTAATAATTAAATCTTAATGCTCTGGAAATTAAAAAAATAGCAAAACAATTTTCATTCAAAAACCAATTAGCATTACCTTTTCAAAAGAGAAAACCAGACAATTACATTGGTGCAGGAGTAAAGAAAAACTGCTCTTTTACCACTTTTCCATCTTTTACTTCATAAACACAAATTTCTTCAATAGTTTGCTTACGCATACCTTTAAAGGTAACTACACTTTTCATTGCAAATGAGAAAAAATTTTCAGCTACAACTGGTTCAGAAATTTCATTGCTATGCACTTCTTCAACCATATTTTCCCATTGCTGGGCCTTCGCCTTTATGGCTTCCATTCCTTCTGCTCTTTCCATTGGAGAACCTGCGGGTTCAATACTTACTATATCTGGAGAATAAAGCTCAGCCTGCGCTTCGGTGTACTGTCCTTTTCTACATAATTCAACTAGTTTTTGGGCAACTTCATTAGTGTTCATAATTTTTATAAAAATTAAGTTTGAAAAAATATTTATTAGTTAGACGATTGTGGATTAAAAAATGGACGATAATCAGCAAATAATTCATTTATATACTGATAATCAATAATTTGTATCATGTCCTCCTTAATAAAACAAAATCCTACTTTAACATAAATTTTGGCTGTTAATTCCACCTCCGTTTTAAGTAGAGTGTATTGGCAAAGTCTCCAGCATATAGTTATGTAAATCAAAACCCTCGGCATTAATTGGATCAATCTTACTAACCAACTGAAACCTCAAATCAAGCAGCTTCTCAATATCAGTATTTTCCCGCTCTTTCACCATTTTTATTTTCATGAGTTTCTCTTCTGCAGCTTGTTGCGGATTGAAAATACCATTGAGTTCTGTACATTGGTGGCACACACCATTTTTGTGAATGAGTGCGCATCTTCCTTCAAATATTTTTAAAAACCTTTTCCGGGCATTAGCAAGTGCATGTTTTACTTTTCCCTCCGAGAGATTGATAATCTCCATAATTTCACTCACTTTAAAAGAATATACTTCTTTTAAAATAATACAAACCTGTTCTTCCAAAAGCAGTGTTTTGGACATACATGTAAAACAATAATCTATATGTTCCTTAAAATCGAATTTTCCATGAGGGGAATTCAAAGAGATATTGGCCATAGTTTGTTGCAGCTCTTTCGAAGCATAAGTAGCAGTTCTGCAATTATCCTGATATTCCTCCTTCCATCTCGATTGACTTCTCAAATGATCTTTTGCCCGATTAGTAGCAATGGAAAAAACCCAGGTTTTAAAAGTAGAATTACCTTTAAAAGTTTCAATATTTTTAAACACTTTAATATAGGTATCCTGCATAATATCCTCCGTATCCTGGTGGTGGGTAACTAATCGGTAAATAAAAGCCTTGAGTTCCGATTGAAAGGAAATAAACTCTTTCTGATATTGCTGAAGGGCATTCATATTTGAATTAGTATCGTAAAAAATTGAACAATAGAGATGATAATTTACAAATAGGGTCAATTACCACCGGTCATTTTTATAAATAAAAGTGGTAGTCCTAAATTTTAAAGATTATTACTGGTAGCCGTTATGGAGTAGAAAACAAACTGAAATCCTACAAAATCATCAGTTGGTTTATTCTTATTGTGGAATACTTGAAGTATGCTTAAAGTTATTTATTTTTTCAGAGTTTTTGGGGTAATTCTTAAAAATAATTATACCTTAATCTATTGTTAATGGAAATGTAGAGGTGGGATGCCAGAAGATAGAAATTACAATAATAAATTTCTTCCAAAACTGGCTTAAGTAAGGGCGAAGCGGATACTTACTTATGCCTAAAAATAAAGGAAAGTTTGTAACTTTCTTAGCATTTGAAAATCAACTTCTGAATATTTTCCGATTTTAAGCACCTATGCTATTATTCTAACAATCTCCAGAAAAGAACCTTTCATCTGCAAGTAAGCCACATACCTAAATCAAATCTACCCAAAGACTCTCAATAACCGGGATAAGCAGCATGCTTGCTGCAGAATTCTTTCACCTTGCTGCAAAGTGTTGGGAATTCCTGATTATTTCCGGAATATTTACCTTACCCAGAAAAATCACAACTATCTATGCGGAGAAATTATCTAAAAATAGCCTTTAGAAATTTAATAAAGAACAAATTTTTTACCCTGCTCAATTTGGCTGGATTAGGTTTGGCAATGGCAGCTTCCCTACTGCTTTTTCAATACATCAGTTTTGAAATGAGTTATGATAAATTTCATGAAAGGTCAGCAGATATTTACCGAACCAATATTGAGTTTTATAAAAGTGGGAATCGGGAAAGCGAAAGCTCCTTGGTTTCTCCAATTGTAGGGTCATTATTAACAGAGAATTTCCCAGAAGTAGAAGAAATGACCCGAATAGTAGTTTTAGGTCCAGATGGCATTTTAAGCAATAAAGAAAATGCCACCTCCATCAGAAACATATATCTGGGAGATTCCAGTTTTTTCAATTTATTTTCATTTGAATTAAAACAGGGAGATAAGGCAACTATGTTGTCCGATCCATTCAAAATACTTATTGGAGAAGCTGAAGCCAAACAATTATTTGGGGAAGCTGATCCTATTGGGAAAACCGTGGAAATAAATGCTAAAAACCTGGATGGTGGGGCAGAATTTATAGTAAGTGGCGTATTTAAAGATTTGCCAGAAAATTCTCATTTAAAGCCAGGAGTGCTCATCTCCTACCCTACACTTTTCCAATTTGTAGGACACCAATTTGATCGGGACTGGCTTTGGAACCAGACCTATACTTATATCAAACTGAATCCACAATCAGATTATAAAAAATTAGAACAGGATTTTGATAAAATTGTCAATCAGATGAATGAAGCTGATTGGGGAGACAAAAGCTATTTCTGGCAATACAATTTCCAACCTATCGAATCTATTCACTTGAATAAGACATCTGGTCATGAAGCTGAAATGGGAGGAAGTGCCTATAACATTTACTTCCTCAGCCTTTTATGTATTTTCATTTTGGTAATTGCCTACCTGAATTATATCAATCTATCGATTGTAAAATCATTTCAGCGATCAAAAGAAATTGGGATTCGAAAAGTTTCAGGAGCATTTAGATATCAGCTTATCACCCAATTTTTAATGGAAGCCTTTCTTTTGAATATTCTTGCCATAGTATTGGCTTTAATCATTATCTATTTTGCCAGACCACTTTTTGGTGAATATTTCAGTGTACATTTCGAAGCATTGAATTTTCAAAACCCTTCTATCTGGTTGATTTATTTGGGATTTATTGTCCTCCTAATTTTAGGAAGTGCTTTCTATCCTGCATTGATCATTTCCAAATTCAACCCGGTGAAAGTGCTAAAGGGAATAGGAACCCAAAAAGGCAGGAGAATGGGATTAAAGAAAATGTTAACTGTTTTCCAATTTGCCCTTTCCATCCTTTTCCTCATTGGCACTTTTGTAATTAGCACTCAACTCAACTATTTACAAAACAGGTCATTAGGCTTCGAAATAGATCAGGTTTTGGTTGTGAAACCACCAAAGGTATACAACTACAAACACGAAAATGACATAGAAGCTTTTAAACAAAAAGGCTTACAAATAGCAGGCATCCAAAGTATTAGTGGAAGCAATGCGATTCCCGGTGAAGAAATTTTCTGGTATGACAACAACATTAGCCTAAAGGATTCAGATTTTTCAGGAGCATTCAAAATGCTAACGGTAGATAAGGATTATTTTCAGCACTATAATATCGACTTAATAAACGGAAGACAATTTGAAAAACCAACTCGTGATAAATGGATTATCAATAAATCGGGAGCAAAATTACTGGGTTTTGAAAATCCAGAAGATATAGTTGGAGAATTTTTAACCCAGGGAGAAATAATCGGGCTGGTAGAAGATTTTCATCAGGAAAGTCCCAAAAATGCCATCCAACCTACCCTTTTTGCTTGCGGTTTTGTACTCAATTATTATTCTGTAAAAATCCATGGTGGGAAAATAAAGGAAACACTTCCTCAATTAGAAGCCAGCTATAAAACATTATTTCCAGGTAGCCCTTTCGAATATTTTTTCCTTGACGAATTTTTTAACCGTCAATATAAACTGGAAAAGCAATTTGCAGGGTTATTCAGCATCTTTTCAATTCTGGTTATATTTATTTCCTGTCTTGGGTTAATGGGACTTACCGCCTATTCAGCAAGCCTGAAAACCAAGGAGATAGGTATAAGAAAGGTATTAGGTGCAAAAGTTTCTACCATTCTTTTGATGCTTTCTAAGGATTACTTTAAGTTGATTTTACTGGCATTTCTTATAGCCTTGCCCGTAGCTAATTACATCCTTACCGAATGGCTCAAAAATTTTGCTTACAGGATTGAGATTAACTGGTGGCTGTTTGCACTTCCCGGAATAATTGTACTGGCAATTGCTTTAATTTCAGTATTTGGTCAGAGCATTAAGGCAGCACTCAGAAACCCAACAGAATCACTGAGAAATGAATAAATTCAAAAGGGGGAAAAACTGATACTATTTGTCAAAATTTTATAAAAACAACCTATGTTCAAGAACTATTTCAAATTAGCTTATAGAAGTCTTTTAAGGAAAAAAGTATTTTCCATCATCAATATCACCGGATTGGTTGTAGGTTTAGTTTCAGGCTTCCTCATTCTTGAATATGTGGTATTTGAATACAGTTTCGATTCCTTTCACGAGAACAAATCGGATATCTATAGGGTAATTAATGACCGATATGAAGGAGATCAACTGATCCAACATGGTACTATTACTTATTCGGGAGTAGGTCCCGGACTAAAGGAGGATTTCCCAGAAGTGGTGAGCAATACAAGGGTTGCTCCAATTTTTGGTTTTGCCATCACCCACGAAGATAAAATTTTCACTAAGGACAATGGACTTTTCGTAGATTCCACTTTTCTGGAAATGTTTTCATTTAAATTGAAAGCAGGTGATCGTAAAACAGCTCTTTCAGATAAATTTAATATCATTCTTACTACCGAACTTGCCCAAAAGATATTTGAAATAGAGGAAGAGAAAACCACCGATTTAATTGGTAAAACAATAGCATTTGGTAGAGACAAAACACCATTTAAAATTACCGGAATAATAGAAAACCTTCC
>JAHQVQ010000213.1 GCA_019634305.1 Flammeovirgaceae bacterium
AAATTTCAAAGACTAGGCTAGCTGCATATTAAAATTTGTTAAATCCGACTGGAAATCTAACTGCCATTTATTTCATACGTATCATTGTAACAAGTAGTGATACACACTACTTTATAAAACTATTCCTAATTTTTTCTTTAATCAGTCCTGAATGACCCACATTTACTAAAGCAAATTTTATTTATTTCGTGAAGTAGAACAGTGTTACGGTTGCGAATCCCACTAATCAAAAAATTGTATTAACCCTCCAAGTTTTAGATCGGTAGTTATTACATAATTTCCATCCGGATTTTTAGGAAAATATTCTGTTCAATTTCAGCTGTATAAATTAGAATTGCTTCTTTTAATCAGTTATTTTTAGTAAATCAAAAAACCAAAAATCTAATGCAGAGATATAATATCCTATGGGCTGATGATGAAATAGACTTATTGAAGCCATATATCATGTTTTTAACCAATAAAGGCTATGACATCACAGGGGTAAATAGTGGGTCTGATGCCCTGGAAAAATGTGAAGAAGAAAATTTTGATGTAATTTTTCTGGATGAAAATATGCCGGGAATGAGTGGTTTGGAAACTTTGGCGCAAATAAAACAGCTTAAGCCAAATATTCCCATAATCATGATTACCAAGAGTGAGGAAGAAAACATTATGGAAGAGGCTATTGGTGCTAAAATAGATGACTATCTAATTAAACCAATCAATCCAAATCAGGTTTTACTTGCCGTAAAAAAAATTCTGGATAAGAAAAGAATTGTAAGCGAAAAAACCAACCATAGTTATCAGCAGGATTTCCAGAAAATAAGTATGGCCTTTTTTGATGATATGGACCATAATGATTGGGTTGATATTTACAAAAAGCTTGTTTATTGGGATTTAGAGATCAACGAGACGGAAAACAGAAGCATGATGGAAGTGCTTGACATGCAGAAAACAGAAGCAAATGGCAATTTCTTTAAATTCATAAAAGATAATTACGAGCGATGGTTAAATAATCCGGATGATGATGACAGGCCTATGTTATCTCATGAAATGGTTAAGGATCAAGTTCTTCCTGAATTGCAAGAGAATGACGAACCAGTATTCTTTATCATAGTGGATAATTTGCGATATGATCAATGGAAAATGATTGAACCCATTATTGCCGAATACTACACCGTAGAAGAAGAATTACCCTATTTTTCTATTTTGCCCACTACAACTGCCTATGCGAGAAATGCCATTTTCTCAGGCATGATGCCTTCAGAAATGGCGAAAAAACATCCCGACTTATGGTTGAATGACGATGAAGAAGGTGGGAAAAATAACCATGAAGATGAATTTATGGAGAGACAGTTGAAGCGATATGGTCAAAATATAAAAATGTCGTACAACAAGGTGATCCATGTAAATCAGGGAAAACATGTACTGGATAATATCCACAACTTGTTGAATAACAAGCTTAATGTACTAGTTTATAATTTTGTTGACATGCTGTCCCATGCCAGAACGGACACTGTTATGATTAGGGAACTTGCTCCTGATGAACCAGCATACAGGTCACTGACTTATTCATGGTTTAATCATTCTCCATTATTGGAGACTTTGAAAATTTTAGCAGAAAAGAAAATTAAGGTAATTTTATCTACTGATCATGGAACAGTAAGGTCAAAAAGACCATATAAAATTATTGGGGATAGGAACACCAACACCAATTTGAGGTATAAGCAAGGAAAGAACCTTAGCTTTGACAAGAAAAACGTATTGGTAGCTCAGGACCCCAATCGATTTTTCCTACCGAAAGTAAATGTTTCGTCTTCTTATGTTTTTGCTTCTGAAGATTATTTCTTTGCTTATCCCAATAATTATAATCACTACGTTAAATATTACAAAGATACATTTCAGCATGGAGGAATCTCACTTGAAGAAATGATTATACCCTTTATAAAGCTAAAGGCTAAGTAGATTAATTGTATTTCTATATCTTTGAAATAAACAAAAACAATAGTAAGTATTAGGAAAGTTTAAATTAACAATCTATTTGCTGCAATTATTTGATTGTTAGCAGGATATTTCTCAATTAAAAATGTCCTGAGGCTTATTTTGGCATTATATTAGGTTTTGGTTGATTAATCAAACCAAAAAACATATGAAAACCTACAATTACACATTATTGGCATTATTCATTTTGCTTATTTCATCCCAGGGATTTGCCCAGGTTGAAGTAATGGCTAATGCTCAGGTAGCAATAAAGGCTGGTAATGTGGAAAGTCTTGTAAAACATTTCAATGAATCGGTAGAGCTTAACTTTATTGATGAAAAGAAGAATTACAGCAAGACACAAGCAGAGTTTGTATTGAAGGATTTTTTTAGCAAATATCCTGCAGTGGATTTCCAGTATGATCATAAAACTACTTCCAGAGGAGGACTAAAATTTACCATTGGAACTTATACCCACAAGGGGGGTAAATTCAGGGTTCATATGTTAATAAAGCAAAGTGAAGGAAAATACATCATTGATCTTCTTGATTTTACAGAGGAATAATAAATAAATATTTAATAAGCAATTTGAAAGACACTGAGATATTCAGTGTCTTTTTTTATTTTTGCGCAGTGAAATATAATTATCTTTCAGATTTGGCTATCAACAAGTTTATAAATAATGCTCTTGTTGAAGATATAGGTGATGGAGATCATTCTACACTGGCTGCTGTGCCTGAAAATGCACAGAAAAAGGCTCAGTTAATTATTAAGGATGATGGGTTACTTGCTGGTATTTCTCTGGCTCAAAAAATATTCAAAGTTGTAGATCCTGATCTTTCCATTGAAATTAAGAAAGAAGATGGTGAAAAAGTAAATTATGGTGAAATTGGGTTTATAGTTTCGGGTAAAGCTCAATCGATATTAACAGCAGAGAGACTTGTACTCAATTGTATGCAAAGAATGAGTGGAATTGCTACATTAACTGCGAAACTTACTGCCCTTATTAATCATACAAAAGCTCAATTATTGGATACCCGAAAAACAACACCAAATTGCAGGCTTATCGAAAAATGGGCTGTAAAACTAGGAGGAGGGACAAACCACCGGTTTGGCTTGTTTGATATGATAATGCTGAAGGATAACCATATTGACTTTTCAGGTAGCATTACTAAAGCGGTTCAATCTACTCAATTGTATTTAAAAGAAAATAATAAGCAATTGAAAATTGAGGTGGAGGTCAGGAACTTAGCAGAAGTTAAGGAAGCACTTGAAGTAGGTGGTGTAGATGTGATTATGTTGGATAATATGTCTAATGCAGAAATGCGAGAAGCTGTTCAGGTTATTGGAAATAAATGTAAAACGGAAGCATCTGGGGGTATAACCGAGGAAACCATAAAAGCAATTGCCGAAACTGGTGTAGATTTCATTTCCGTAGGGGCACTTACTCATTCAGTAAAAAGTATGGACATTAGCCTGAAAGCTTTCGATTAAAACCAAAAATCAAGTATCATTTGAAGTAAAGTTACTTCTATTCAATAATATTTTCTTAAATAATTTAAACTTTAAAATTGGAGTTGGATGATTGTTAAAACTAAAAAGTATAAATTAGAAACAAAGACCTACATTTGGCTGGCCTTTAAAAATATACTTGTTGATTTGTGGTGGGTTTGGTTAATCCCAGCTGCAATTCTAATTGGTTCTTTTTTTATTGAAGGAGCTCTTGGTTGGGGAATTGGAATAAGCATAGCACTTATCGTATTATATATCCTTTTCTGGCTGATCCAATTTACCGGAATCACCCAAATGGAGCAAAATAAAATATTATTTGAAAAACTTTCCTACGAAATTGATAGCCGGCAAATTTTGATAAAACTCAATAGTAAACAAGGTATGCCTGTTACCTGGGATAAAATTCAAACTGTAAAGAAAGGAAAGGATGAATATTTATTCATTTTATCAAAAGCGCAATTTATTCATTTACCTTACAAAGTATTTAAATCGGAAAATGAAGTAAAATTTGTTGAAACCATCCTTAAAAGGAAAAATTTAATTTAAAAATTGGCCTAGATAATTGCCGATCTCCGAGTTTTACCTAAATTTAAAAGCAGATCGGCAATTAACCCCCTCCTGCTAGTAGTTTTGTGTTTCCATGTTAATAATAAATGGACTATCAGTTATTAATTATTATTTTATCACTTGTTTTTTCAAGTTTCTTTTCGGCAGTAGAAATAGCATTTGTTTCGGCTAACAGATTGCATATTGAGTTGCAAAAGAAGAAAGGAACAATTGCGGGAAAGATTTTATCAAAATTTGTAGATCAGCCCTCCTATTTCATTTCAACTACTTTATTAGGGAATACGGTTGCATTAGTAATCTACGGTTACTTTTTCGCCAAATTTTTAGAGCCTAGTATTGAAGCATCCCTAATACAATACTTTCCAGAAATCACAAGCTCTACAAAGCTTTCCCTTACTTTATTAATACAAACATTCCTATCAACTGCAGTGGTTTTGGCCACTGCCGAATTTATCCCAAAAAGCCTCTCCTTAGTCGATCCTGATAAACTTTTGAGCATAGCAGCCATTCCAATGAATATCATTTATACGGTGCTACACCCAATTGTTTTTGTAGTTGTATTTTTATCCAAGATAGTGATTACCAAAGCATTAGGACTAGAATACAAAGAAGATAAGCCTGCTTTTGGGCTTACCGATTTAAATAACTTCATTAGCAATATTAGCAGTGGTAATGATGATTCACTGGATGAAAGCAAAAACCCGGAAGTAGATCGGGAGATTTTCAATAATGCACTTGAGTTTAAAAAAATTAAGGTGAGAGATTGTCTTGTTCCCAGAAAGGAAATAGTGGCTATTGAGGATGATTCTACCGTAGAAGAATTATCAAAGGCTTTTACAGAATCAGGACATTCCAAAATATTGATTTACGAAAAATCTATTGATAATATTATTGGTTATTGCCACCACCTCGATCTTTTCAAGAAGCCTTCAAATATTAAAAATATTATTAATGAAATTATAATTGCTCCTGAAACCAGACTTGCCAATGAACTGATGGTGGAGTTTATTAATGAGAGAAAAAGCATTGCCCTTGTGGTTGATGAATTTGGCGGTACTTCAGGTGTTGTTACTATGGAGGATATCATTGAAGAGATTTTTGGAGAAATTGAGGATGAATTTGACAAAGAAAGCCTGATGATAAAGGAGCTAGATAAGAATAATTATATGCTCAGTGCCAGAAATGAGGTAGATCATCTGAATCAGGATTACGGATTTAATATCCCGGAAGGTGATTATGAAACCTTAGGAGGTTTTATTCTTCTGGTTAATGAAAATATTCCCAAAATTGGTGATGAAATATTCACCGAAAACTTTAAATTTATAATAAAGTCGATGGAAGATGCAAGAATAGATATGGTACACATGACTATTCTCGAAAATGAAAATAATTCAGATTAACCTATTCACACATGATACTTAACCATTTTCAAATCCCACAGAAAATCAAAAAAAACGGATATGATTATCAACTGTTAGTGAAGGCTGATTTTAAGGCAATTTACCAACAGAACCTTGAAGGGAAGCAAATTGGTTACGAAGTAATTTTACTTGAAAATTCAACAGCAAAAAACAAAGCATCCAAAGTTTTCCCCTCTAATGAGGATTTTGGAAAAACAGCCTGGGCTATAAAAAGTGAAGAAAGAGCCTACCAGTTTTACCAATCCCTTTTACCTGCCAACAAAAACCAATTGGAAATTAATTTCTGAATTAATCATTTCTCCATATAACCCTCCCCTCAATCTATTTTAAGTTTCATTAATAATATCTTTGCAAACTTGCTTTTTGCCTTTCATCCAACTCAATTTTATTAAATGACTTTTCAAAAAATTCTTATCATTCAAACTGCATTTATTGGGGATGTAATTCTGGCTACGGCTTTAATCGAAAAATTGAAGCACCATTTTCCAGAAGGCAAAATCGATTTTCTCCTCAGAAAAGGGAATGAGAGTTTATTAATAGATCATCCCAAACTAAATAAGGTTTTGATCTGGAATAAAAAAGATGGGAAAATTAAGAACTTATTGAAAACACTCAATCAGATAAGGGATACAAAATATGATCTGGTGGTCAACATTCAAAGATTTACTTCTTCCGGAATATTCACTGCTTTTTCCCAGGGCACAAAGACTATTGGTTTCAACAAAAACCCACTCTCTGTTTTATTTACTCAAAAGATTAAACACGATTTTCAGAAAGGAATTCATGAAATTGATCGCAATCTTTCCCTTATTTCTACAATAACAGATCACCAAAGATTTCTCCCAAAACTTTATCCTACTCAAAAGGATTATCAACATATTGAAAAATTCCAAAGCGACCCATACATCTGCATGGCACCCAATTCTGTTTGGTTCACTAAACAATATCCAATGGAAAAATGGATTGAATTAATCCAAAAAATTCCTTTTGAAGGTAAAATTTATTTACTCGGAGCACCTGGCGATAAATCAAATTGTGAGGAGATCATAGCAAAATCAGAAAATAAAAATGTAGAAAATCTGGCAGGAAAACTCTCCTTACTACAATCCGCTGCTTTAATGGAAGCTTCCGAAATGAACTATGTAAATGATTCTGCTCCAATGCACCTCGCCTCAGCTATGAATGCCAAAACCTGTGCAATTTTCTGTTCTACCATCCCTGAATTTGGATATGGACCATTATCAGAAAAATCAAAAATTATTCAGGTTGAAGAATCTCTTAGCTGTAGGCCATGTGGACTACACGGACATAAGCAATGCCCAAAAGGCCATTTCAAGTGTGGGATGGACATTAATACCGACAAACTTATTCAGGTTTATACCCAATTCAATAGCTAAAAGGTTTAAAATCTTGTGCCAACTGCCACGTTTTTCCGGAATTCTTTGGAGGTTCCATTTGCCTCAATCAGGGATATTTGGATGATATAATTTCCCATACTTACTTTTTGACCTTGACGATTAGTACCATCCCAAATAAACTGTCCATCAACAGGAATTAACTGATTGTTTAGGATGCTCTTTATTTCTCTACCAAAAGCATCATAAATAATAATGGTGGCTAAAGAGCCAGAATTAAGGCAACCATAATTTAGAATAGCATAATCATCAATTCCATCCAAATCTGGAATGATAACCTGAGGATAAACCTCAAAACAATCTTCACTTAGGAAAAATTGATGATCATTGTGTTGTGAGTTTCTATAACCAGGAGTGGCAAACCCAATGGTTTCAGCAGCGGATGTCCAATTATCAGGAGTATTGGTTGGTTGGGAATAATTAATTCTTTCTAAAGAGACTCCATTTTTGTCATCCAAAGCTGAATTATGGAAATCTTCATGGTAAGAAAATTCATCAATAATATTTCCAGAACTATTCTTTAAAATTACCATTCCTTCCTTATCATTAAAAGAAGGCAATTTCGTTTCAAAAAAAGTTGAATCAGCTCCTACTGGATGTTGTGTTTTCAATTGAGAAATGTCACTGGTTAAGGTAAGGAAGTTATTTGGAGCAATAATTATTGGCTTCTCTGAAATGATTTCTTCAGTTTTACCATTTCCAATCATCCAGTTTTTCAGATCAATATGCTTATCAGAATTGTTATAAATTTCCACAAAATCAATTCCACCTACTGGAGGATTAAAAAGAACTTCACTGATTAAAATATCGGAAGAATCTGCTTCTTCTGGCAAAACCAGGATTAAATATTGCCAATTCACATTGGTATTTCCTGAGCAATCCTGTAAATCCTTTATTCCTACTCTATACCGAATTTTTTCAATCAAAGGACTTTCGAGTTCAAGCCTAACTTCTTTTGGATTTTGGTAATCAAAAATCAGCTTTTTTAAACCAATTTCAGGCTTAAGTTTAGTTAATGCATTCACCACTGAAAAACTATCCAGCTTACCATCAAAAATCAACTGAATGTTTAATTCATCAATCACGTATCCTTTTTGAAGTTCAGGAGGAAAATCATCCCTAATTTGATCATTCTTCAAAGAGTTTTCACTTCCTGGAGTTCCACCAATTGCATTTTCAGAGGCTTCCCAATTTTCAGATGCCAAACATGGCTGAGTAACGTTTTTCATTTCTAAAGAAAAGCCACCATCTTCCTTATCAATATCAGCATACCAATCGTCCTGATAGGTAATTTCAAAAATTAATTCTCCATTTTTATTTCTTAAAACAATCTGATCTCCAGTATTTTTCAGGGCAATCCAATTGGTTATGCCTATTGTTCTACCATACTTTTCCAGAGATTTTCGCCCCGAATTTGAAGTAAGCACCACATATTCAAAAGGTTGTAAAATTGATGTGTTCATTTTTAGTTGATCCTCCCCTACTTCTAACTTCAAATCACCCAGATCAAACGTTTTATCGGTTGAATTATAGATTTCTAAATACTCAAATTCAGGCAAACCAACTGATGGATTTGGATCTGCAAAAATTTCGGTGACAATGATTTCATTGTAGGCTGGTTGCTCTGGTAAAATCACATCAAATGAGAAATCCAATAAATAATTCCCACATTTATCTGCCAAATCAGCCAGTGTTATTTGGTAATTCTTCCCTTTTTCTAGCCTGCCAGAAAATACTAATTCCACAGATTTTACATCATTAGATAAATTAATTTCAAAATCCATTTCCCCTGAAATTTCATAGTTCTCAGAAATCAAAAGAGAAACTGTATCCATCCGTTCTGAAAAAACTAAATTTACTGTACTGTCATTTAAAATGACCCACTCCAAAAATTTAGGAGCAATAGTATCCGGGTTTGAAGCCATCAGCGAATTAATTTCCCCCGGAGTACCACCAAGGCTATTTTCAGAAGCTTTCCAGTTTTCTTTTTCAGAACAAAAATTAAAAGGATCAATTATTTCAAGACTCCAACCACCATCAGTTTTTTCAGGATTTCCGTACCAATCATCTGTATAATTCACTTCATTAATCACCTTTCCAACTGGTGAAATAATTTTTAAAATTTCTCCACTATTATTTAATGATGGGAAGGAAATCAAAGACAGTGTTTTTCCAAGAGCCATAAATTGACTGAAATTACCTGATGCACAAAGAATTACATAATCATTTGGGTAAATAAGGAAATTTGGGAAGCCTGTCTCTCCAGTCGCGTCTACTAATTTCATTCCAGCCAAATTGAATGTATCTTCAGTGACATTCCAAACCTCAATATATTCAGTATCAGGTAGCCCAACTACTGGAGAAGGATCTGCCATAATTTCGGTAATGATGAGCTGGTTTGACCTTGGGTTGGGGTAAATTTTGAAATTATAAGCAGTGTCAGGAATAGTATTTCCTGCCATATCCTCTACACTTTCAATAGTTAAGGAATAATGGTTTTTAACTTCAAAATTATTTTTAAAAAATAGGGAAACCGTAGTGTCATTTTGATAATCAAAATCAATAGGATTCCCAACTCCTTCATTTATCCAATAGTGATTTAAGGCCGTTGCCGAAATTTTTTCAACAGGCTCTGAAAAAGTAATTGTCAGTTCATTGTAAATTGCTTCAATTTTTGTTATTTCAGGAGACTTAAGGTCATAAATAAAATTAATATTTGATTCGGGGGAAAACTCCCCATCCTTTTTCATTTGAGGGGAAATCAGCAGTTTTAGCGTTTTATCTGCAGGAAAATTTTCTTCAAAAACAAGTGTTAGCAGTTGATGATTTTCCTGATCAAGGAAGACTAAAAGTGGAAAAATAGCCTGACTATTTAATGAGTAATCTGTGTTTTTTAACGGATATTCAGGATGTAATTCTTCTTCAAAATAGAGATTAATTACATTAGATTCTACCACTTCTACCTGCTCAACAATTGGATTAAAAATAAAACTTTTCTTTATTGTAAGCTTAATATTTCCCGAAAAATCACTGACATTTTCCAGATTAATGGTGTAAATAGAATCTTCTGTTAAAACACCATTTAGCTCCATTATCAAAGTACTGGAATCTGTCTTTTGATAAGTCACATTTTTTGGACTTTCAATTCCACCACTAATTAATACGGAAAGGTTTTCCTTATCAATTTTCTTAGAGAATTTCACCTCTAACATTTTATCAGAAAGAACTGTTAGCACTGCTACAGAAGGCAATTTTGTATTGAAATAAACTGAATCTGGTTTGATTAAAACATTTCCATAATGATCTTCCAAATTGGAAATCTCTATTAATAAAGAATCCTTTTCAGGCAAACTATTTTCAAAAAATAAATGGGCAACTTTAGTATTATATGGGTAAATAAAAATGGAATCAGGATTTCCCAAACCCTGATTCACCCAATAATTTGCAGATAGCATTGCACTATCAACCAAAAGAGATTCTGAGAAAAATAATTTTAATTCATGTATTGAAAAAACCCTGAGGTCAACCAGCTCTGGAGCCTTTTGATCTAAGATAAAACTTCGGGTTTTGGTAGAAATTACATTTCCAGACAGATCACTTACATTTCGGATCGTAATATCATACACTTTTTCCTGTCCCAAATTCTCTTCAAAGAATAAATGGACAATAGAATAGTCTGTAGAATCCCTAATCGCTAAAGAAGGAAAACCGATGTCTTCTTTAATTTCATAATTGTTGAGAATATTCGCTGAACCTATTGTTAAGGATTCAGTAAAATGAAGTTCCAGTTGGTTTTGATTGATGGGAAATATACTTCCCGTTGTATTGATAGAAGGCTTTTTAGTATCAATAATAAAATTTTGGGAAATTGCTTTATCAATTTGATTTCCAAAAATATCTTCCAGATTTATTCCCTGTATTTCCAAAGTTTTATTTTCAGCCAACTCTTGATTAAAATAGAGGAAAACTTCCTTGGGATTCTCCTTGTTTAATAAAGCCAATTCAGGGATTAACTCTGAAATCAATTCTTGATAATTCGTATTTTGATTCGCCTGTAG
>JAHQVQ010000021.1 GCA_019634305.1 Flammeovirgaceae bacterium
ATGGTTATGGCTATGGTTATTATGGAGAAGATGATCAAAAGAAAAAGAAGTCTAAAGGCTGGCTAGAAAAAATCAAGAAATAGGCATTAGACCCCTTGGAACTTCTTCCTTTTCTTAAAAAAAGATTTCTTGAGCTAGTCTATAGGTGTTGGCATGGGCTTCTACTATGTGGGTAATTTGTTCTGAGTAACCTCCACCCATAATTACTACCACTGGTAAATTATTCAATTGGCATAATTCCAACACCATTTTATCTCTTTCTTTACAGCCATTAATACTTAAAGAAAGTTTGCCTAACTTGTCTGTTTTCAATACATCTACTCCCGATTGATAAAACACAAATTCGGGTTGAAAATCCTGAATGATACTTGGTAGGGTTTCATTTAAGATTTGAAGGTATTTTTTATCCTTGGTGCCATTAGGAAGTGGAATATCCAAATCAGATTTTTGTTTGAACATCGGATAGTTATTTGCTCCATGCATGCTAAAAGTAAACACCTTTTGATTTCCATGGAAAATTTCCGCTGTTCCATCACCCTGATGAACATCTAAATCTACAACAAGTATTCTATTAAATCCTTTATGATTGATCAGGTAATTTGCTGCTATGGATATATCATTTAACAAACAGAATCCTTCAGCTTTATCAGTATAAGCATGATGAGTTCCTCCTGCAATATTTAAAGCAGCTCCATATTTTAAGGCAAACTCAGTACATTGAAGAGTTCCATTGGCAATAATAATTTCCCTATCAATTAATGCCCTGGTCAAAGGAAATCCTGATCTTCTAATCTCACTTTTTGATAAGTTTAAAGATTTTAATTTATTCCAATAAACCGAATGATGGGTCTCTAGAATGTGTTTTTCTGGTAAAGGACCAGGTTCAAAAAAATTATCATTGGAAACAGTTCCCTCGTATAGAAGTTGTTCAGGTAATAATTCATATTTTATCATTGGGAACCTGTGGCCAACAGGTAAAGGGAGGCTATAAACCGGGGAGTAAGCAATTTTCAACATAAAAATTATTTCTGTTTCAGAGGCAGTTCTATTGAAAATGTAGTTCCAGTTCCTAATTCACTATTTACTAAAATTTCACCATTATGTCCTTCAATTATCCCCATAGAAATGGGCAATCCTAACCCTGTACCACTTCCCACATCTTTTGTAGTGTAAAATGGTTCAAAAATATGTTTTCTCACTTCCTGTGACATTCCTTTTCCTGTATCACTAATTTCTATAACCGCAGCCTCACCCTTTAGTTTAGTAGAGATTGTAATTTCACCTTCATTTTCAATAGCCTGAATACCATTAACCAATACATTCATAAAAACCTGGTTAATTTTTCCAGGAGAACATTCAACGAAAGGAAGTTGCCCATAATTCTTATTGATATTGATTCTATTTTTATATTGATTTCGCAATAACAATAAAGTAGAATCTATCCCATCATGGATATTGATTGGTTTCAGAGTATCTTCATCTAGCCGGGAAAAAGTACGAAGACTTCTTACTATTTCGGCAGTTCTTTGGGCTCCAATATTAATATCCTCAGCTACTTTTAAAACAAGATCAACAACCTTATCAAGATTAGTTCGCTCTTTTAAGGTTGTTATTGATTCTAATTGCTTATCAAGATTTGATTTATCTATTTTCTCATATTCCTTTAGAATATTAATAATATGGTGAAGAGACTTTTTCATTCCTACAATTCCCGCACTTATAAAATTGACAGGATTGTTAATTTCATGGGCAATACCTGCTGTTAGTTGTCCTAAGGCAGCCATTTTTTCTGATTGTACTAATTGTGTTTGGGCCTGTTTTAATTGAGACAAGGTTGCTTCAAGTGCTTCATTCTGACTATATAGTTCTTCCTGTTGAGCATGCATTTCTTCATTTTGTGCAGCAATTTCTTTTTTTTGCTGCTCAAGCTTCACATTTTGCGCCTGAGTTTCATCCATTTTTAGATGGAGTTTGGTATTAACCTGCTCAATAATTTGGGTTTGCTTTAATATTCTCTCATCCGCCTTTTTCTTCCTATAAGCTTCGTAGGCAATTGTCAAAATATCAGCAACCCCCTTTAAAAAAGACTGTTCTTCCAAAGACCATTCCCTGATTTGATGCTGATTTTCACAACAAATCACTCCTCCTAATTTCCCTTCTAGGAAGAAAGGGACATCTAATAAAGAATAAATTTTATTTGCGGGTAAATAAGCAGAACTAAATTCGCATGTATTTTCATTTGTAAAAGCATCATTTGCTACAATAATGACTTCATTTCTCAAAGCTTTGAAATATTGGGGAAAATCTGATTGCTTAAGTTCAGCCCCTTCCTCATAAGAATTATCATCTTTTTGAAAAAGTTGGATACATCCTATTTGAGCCAAATTTTCGTCATAATTCCAAATACTCACCCTGGAAACATCAAAGGTTATTCCAATAGTTTTTACAATCTCTTTAATGGCTTTGTCCAATTCCCCTTTTTGAACAAATGGGTTTTTTGTAAGTTGAATTAAGACATTCGTAAATTTTTCTAGTTTTTCATTTCTATTTCTGGTAGCCTCATCTTGTTGCTCAATAAGCTCTTTTTGCCTTAATATTTCCTCCTGCCTTTTTTGTAATTCTTTATTCTGTTGGCTTATATTTTCTTCATTCGTCTTCAGGTGGATAAAGGCCTTTTTAAGGACACCTTCATTTGCATGAAGTTTATAATTATACTGATTGAGTTTTTTCTGATTTTCCAGAATAACTTCATTTTGTACTTTTAGTTCCTCCAGATGACTCGAGATTTCGTCATTAGCCACTGTAACCTCTTGATTCTGTTCCTTAATTTTCTTATTTTTCTGGTTTAGTTTTTCATTTATAGACTCTAGTTCATCTTCAATATTATAATTTACCTTTTTCAGAAAAATTAGGGATAAATTAATAATTACCAACAGAATAACCTGAGGAACTTTCAAATAAATAAAATTTTCGTCTATAAACTCCAGATTTACCTGACTTCCCACATTTAACCTTAATAAGTAGTCCTGAAAGGCTATAAGTATAAAATGGATACTTAAAATAATTGTAAGTATTCTTTTCTCTTCTTTATAATTAAACAATAATAAAGGCAATACACCTAAACCAAGTGATGCAAATACAGTCCCTAAATAACTTCCTGCATGAACAAGACCAATAATAAGGATTGGTAAAACAAGTAAAACAGGAGGAAGAGAGCCCAATAAAACTCTTGAGAGAAATGAATAACCTAATTTATTTAATAAAAGAACTAAAAAACTTAAAAAAAGTAAGGATGAAAAACTGATTATTGGAGGCAAATTCCCTATTCCAATATTAATAGCTATTGTTATTAGTATTATTGGCATAAAAATGAGGGAAATTTGATTTGATAATATTATCTGCTTACTAGATGAAGATAATTTAGTTTCATTTACCCCTAATTTCGAAACTTTTATAAGTAAGTTTTCAGAATAATTCATTCTTTAAAATAAGACAACAAGTAATTTAAAGCAAATGCTAAAAAAATTACGTTAAATCCGAACATCAAGCTTTTAAAAGCTTACAATATATTGATTTTATTGGCTCTTTTGGTAAAACAGATATAAATAATTCCATTCTCTTTTATTTGTGAATGTGTTATGGAAATTACCCCAAACATTTAGACACTAATAATTCCCCTAAGGCGATAACACATCTGTTCTTGTTATGGGAATATACTTGTTTTACTAAAAGAAAAATTTACTTAATCAAAAATTGCCTGATTAGTAGAAATAGTAAGATCCTCATCATCCAATAATATTTTGACAAGCCCTTTTGTTTTTGCCATCTCATATTTAAAGTAAAATTTCATTGTATGGATTTTACCCTCGTAAAAGGTTTTGGAATATTCTTGATCCTTGTTATTTAATGATTCTTTTGCTCCAATAGCCATTTTTAGCCATTGCCAACCTACCACTATTGTCCCAAACAATTCCATAAAGATTGTAGCATCTGCCAGATACTTTTCGAAATTACCTAACTTAGCATGCGGAATTAATGCAGCAAGTACTTTTTGCACTAAGCCCAAATTCTCCAAAAGTGTGTTCGCATACAATGTTAACCCTTCAAAACTATTTGCCTTTTTTAAATCAATTTGTATTTCTTTTGTCAGGAGTTCCAGAGCAAGGCCATTTTTTAATCCGACCTTCCTGCCTAATAAATCCAGAGATTGGATTCCAGTGGTTCCTTCATAAATGGCAATAATTCTTATGTCCCTATAATATTGTTGTAAGATAAAATCCTGGCAATAACCATATCCTCCTAAAACTTGTAGCCCATTACTTACCGAAATTCTACCCTGTTCTGCTGGATATGTTTTTACAACGGGTGTGAGCAATTCCAACAATAAATTATACTTTTCTTTCTCCTCACCTTCACTCGTTAATTCTTTATCCAAGTAGGTGGAAGCTTGCAAAATTAGGCTTAAGGAACCTTCCACTATTGCTTTTTGTAAAAGCAACATTCTTTGCACATCGGGATGGTTAATAATTAAGGTTTGTACACTTTGCACATCCTTTTTCCCTGTAGCCTTTAGTTTTCTCCCCTGAGGCCTTTCCCTAGCATATTCTAAAGAAGCAAAATAAGCAGCTGAGGCAATCGCTGCACCCATTCTTCCCGTTCCAATTCTTGCCTCATTCATCATCTGAAACATATAAGAAAGTCCCTTATTTTCTTCTCCCACGAGCCAACCCTGACATTCCCCACCATCTCCAAATACAAGGTGAGTAGTACAGTAACCTCTTTGTCCCATTTTTTCAAACTCTCCTACTGTAGTAACATGATTGGGTTCAAACTCTCCAACATCATTAATCCCATATTTGGGAACCACAAAAAGAGAGACTCCTTTTGTACCTGCAGGAGCTCCTTCAACTCTGGCTAAAAATAAATGAACTATATTCTCTACAAATTGATGATCCCCCGAAGAAATAAAAATTTTCTGACCATTTATTTTATAATATCCGTTCTCCGTTTTTTTGGCTGTTGATTTAATATCTGAAAGTGAACTGCCAGCCTGAGGCTCGGTGAGACACATTGTCCCTCCCCATTTCATTTCCAGCATTTTGGGGACATACTTTTTTTTCAGATCTTCACTACCGAAAGAAAGAATGAGATTTGCTGCTCCGGAGGTTAAACCCAAATACCCAGGAACATGATTATTAGCAGCCTCCATTATATAATTTAATGCCTGGAAAACTGTAGTAGGCAACTGTAATCCCCCATCCTTCTCATTAAATGAAGCTCCAACTAAATCCATTTCACCTGCCTGTTTAAATATCTTCTCGAATTGAGGATGAATTATTATTTTCCCATCATCGTAATAAGCGGGTTTTTCATCCATCTCCTTTATATAAGGAAATAAATCCTTATCTGAAAAAGATTTTACCGCATCTAATAGCAAATCAATAGAGGCTTTGTCGTAGGCACTATACCTTCCCTTATTGAGTAATTCTTCGCACTCATGAATTTCATAAAGCTGAAACCTTAAGGTTTCCATATTGATATACTGGTCAGCCATTAGCGTAATTTTAAAATAGGTTTTGTCGATTTTAATAAATTCCTCAAACATGTCTGAGATATGATAGTATTCAATTTAGGGTGATATTATCACTAATTCAAGCGACTGTATGTTTTACTATAAATTTCTTGAACTCAAAAAAAAAGAATTGATTAAACTTTTGAGTTCTCCAACTAAAGAGTTAGTTTTTATTAAACTAAAACCTTAGTTAAGAACAATTTCATTTTTTATGATTTCATGAAACGCCAAAAAACAATATCATACATTATCAGAAATATAGTAGCTTTATCTCTGTTTTTCTCAGCCCAAATGGCTTTTTCTCAGGGAAATAGACTTAAAAAGTATCAACTGGATTCATTAAAAAAATATCAGAAGGAAATAGTAGCCCAACAAAAATTCAGATCTGATTCCCTGCATGCTGTTTATCTATCTAGGAATACCAGCAAGGAAGAACAACTTCTAATAGAAAAAGTCAAAAAGGAACGAGAAATAGCACTTTCAGAAAATCACCAAAAAAACATTTTAAAACTGGAAACAAATCAACCAGATACTATTCAGAGCATCAGACTCAGAAATGGGCTTCTTACAGAAATACCCAACCAAGTTCAAATTTTCACTTCCTTAAAAGAATTGGAAATTTCACGAAACAAAATATCCCAGATTCCAAAATGGTTATCATCAAGACTTTCATTAAAAAAGGTATCCCTTTGGGAAAATAATTTAAGTAATCCAAAGGCGATAAAATTCAAAAAAAATCATTCCATAACCACAGTAGATTTAAGTCAGAATCATTTAGAAAAAATACCTAAGTCACTGAAGAAATTAAAAAGACTTGAAACTTTAAGAATAGGTGGAAATAACATTACAAAATTAAATGGTTTACAAAAACTAAAATCGTTGAGGGAACTTAGCTTGAAGGGTAATACCATTTTTATTGGTCCTAAAGAAATCAGGAAATTAAAAAATATAGAAACTCTAAATTTAACTTATTGTATCCTGGTTTATATTCCTTCTGAAATTAACCAACTTAAAAACCTGAAAAAGTTAGTTTTACCAGGGAATCACCTGGTAGAAATTCCTGAATCCATTTCCGAGTTGAAAAAACTGAAAAGTCTGGTACTTTATAAGAATAAAATATCCATAATCCCAGAAGTACTTTTTGAAATTGAAAATCTATCCTGGTTGGATTTATACTATAACCAACTCACAGAAATCCCGAAGGAAATTGCCAATCTAAAAAATCTGGAAATCCTTTACATTTCCCATAATAAAATTAATCGATTGCCAGAAGCTATTGGGAAAATGAAAACGCTTAAAGAGTTTTATGCTCATCATAATCAATTGACTCATTTACCCAAGTCTTTTAAAAACTTGACTAATCTTAAATATTGCCATTTACAACACAACTTAATAAATGAATTCCCAGTGGGAATTCTCAGGTTAGAAAAACTAAAGGAAATTAATTTGGGTAATAATGAAATAGAAAAATTTCCAGTCGAAATCCTGAATTTAAAAAACCTTGAGTTAATAGATATTTCCAAAAATCCATATGTAAAGCGTGGAGCGGATTATGATAAATTATTACAAGCAATGGAAAAGTTGCAAAATAGGGGTGTTGTAATTCGGTTTGATACTCAAGACCAAACCTTAAATAGAGGGAAATAAAAAAAGCCGTCTTCGACAAAAAAGACAGCTTATAATTTCTAAAAGAAAATTTCTTAGGCAGCTAAAGAAGCTACAAATTTTGCTAACTTAGATTTTTTATTAGCAGCATTGTTTTTATGAATAATATTTTTCTTAGCTAATTTATCCAACATAGAAGAAACTTTCTTATACAATACATCAGCCTCACCCTTGTCTGTTGTACTTCTCAATTTTTTTACTGCAGACCTTGTGGACTTTAATTGGTAACGGTTTCTTAGACGCTTGGCCTCATTCGCCCTAATTCTTTTCTTTGCCGATTTGTGATTAGCCATTATTCAATATATTTATAAAATTCAGTAATCTCGTTTTTTTAGAATTGCAAAATTAGTACTTACTTTCCAATAAGCAAAAATTTTATCAGAAATTATCAGTAGATTTCAAAATAAGTTTATTGCACAAAAGTTTAAACTTTTTTAAAAGGACCTTGCTAAATGAAAAATATGAAAATCTATTCTCTTAGACTTCAAAACTCACTTCTTTAAAATCAAAATACATCACTTCGCCTTTTTGTGTTACAATAGCTAATTTCCCAAATGGATTTATTCCTAGAATCTGCCCTGTAAACTTAACCTTCCCACTATTTCTAAGATCGTAAAATGTATGATCTTCCTGATATTTGAATAGGATATTTAAATATTCCTGTTTCATTTTTTCTGGGCCGCCACTTCTTAGCTGCAAGTATCTTTTTTCTAATTTTTCAAGCAATAATTCCACACATGTGGTAAGGTCATATTCTTTGTTGTTTATTTGTTTTAAGGAAGAAGCATTTGAAATATCAAACTTTTCCTGGTTTATATTTAGCCCAATCCCAATAATGGAATATTCTATCAGGTTCTTTTTAAGCACATTTTCAATAAGAATGCCTCCAATTTTTGAATTCTTATGAAAAATATCATTGGGCCATTTAATCTTTAGTTCCGACCCAAGGAAACCCGAAAAGAAATCAATAATCCCCAATGATACAGCTAAATTTAGTTGAAACTGTTCCTTTGCATAGAGGAAATTTGGAGTAAGCACAATGGATAAAGTAAGGTTTTCATCAGGTTTTGCTTCCCAACTATTTCCTCTTTGTCCTCTACCTGCTGTCTGGTTGGAAGTCAGAATGGTAAGACCTTCTATGGCTTGTCC
>JAHQVQ010000214.1 GCA_019634305.1 Flammeovirgaceae bacterium
CCTTTAAATGATGATAACCCAATTACCGTGCAGGTACTAGGTATATGTTCCGCACTAGCTGTAACTGCGAAATTAGAGCCTACCTTGGTAATGTCAATTGCAGTAATGTTTGTGGTGGTTTTCTCCAACCTGATTATTTCCTTAATCAGAAATTTGATTCCGTCACGAATCAGAATAATTGTTCAATTGGGTATTGTGGCCTCTTTGGTGGTAATCGTAGATTTAGTGCTAAGAGCTTACCTATATGAAGTTTCTAAAGTAGTTGGGGTTTATGTAGGCTTGATTATCACCAACTGTATCATCATGGGACGACTTGAAGCTTTTGCCATGGCTAATAAACCTTACGATTCTATATTGGATGGTTTCGGTAGTGCTTTTGGATACGCTTGGGTAATTTTAGTGGTTGCATTTTTCAGAGAACTACTAGGTTCAGGATCATTATTCAACTTTAAAATATTCGAAGCAATTGGAATAGATAATTTCCCAACTGTAGGATTAATGACTTCCCCTGTTGGTGCATTTATCCTTATCGGAATTGTAATCTGGGTCCAAAGATGGAGAAACGGGTATGTTGAACATCAATAGGACCTACTGATTTAACAAAAAACATTATTAATGAGATAGTCCCTTAATTGTTTGAAAAAGGGCTTAAATATTGAGAAAATAATAAAATGGAACTTTTCAATCTCGCAGTAAAATCAATATTTATAGAAAATATGGTATTTGCCTATTTTCTTGGAATGTGTTCTTACCTGGCTGTTTCTAAAAAAGTATCAACTGCTTTTGGTCTAGGTGTTGCAGTTATTTTTGTATTAACGATTACTGTACCTGCCAACTGGATAATCTACGATCTGATTTTAAAAGAGGGAGCATTAACCTGGATCAGTGCTGATTTCGCCACAATTGACTTAAGCTTCTTACAGTATATCATGTTTATTGCTGTAATTGCCTCCATTGTTCAGCTAGTGGAAATGTTAATTGAAAAATTTTCACCAGGTCTATATGGCTCACTGGGAATTTTCCTTCCTCTTATTGCAGTAAACTGTGCTATTTTAGGTTCTGCACTATTTATGGTACCAAGAGATTATAACCTGGCTCAAGCTACTGTATTTGGATTTTCTTCTGGAATAGGCTGGTTCTTGGCTATTATTGCTTTGGCTGCTATCAGAGAGAAATTAAAATATTCTAATGTGCCCGCCCCACTTAGAGGGTTAGGAATCACATTTATCATTACCGGATTAATGGGATTGGCATTTATGTCATTCATGGGAATTTCAATCTAGTTTCCCATTCATTCAAAAAAAAATAGGCGTTTGGAAATCCAAACGCCTATTTTTTTGTCCATTAGAATGCTATTTCGTTCCAATACAATAGTCCTCGAATTTGTCTACAAAACCCATCTATATAATTTCATGGTGATCTAAAAAGTATGATAAGTAAATTATTGATAATCAATACATTTAATCAAATTTTATTAAAAATGAAAATATTTTTTTTCTACAAATTATCCCTAATGATTAGTAGAGTAAGGTTTTAAAATTATAGCATAAGGTAATATAAGTAATTGTTTTTGAGTAATTTAAACCATCATACTTTTTGAAACGCCTCCCTTATTTTTTATCAGGACTTTGATGTCAGTTTCAATGATCAGATCAGGTTTATCAATTCTTCCTTTTGAAAAATATGGCCTTCCTCTTGAGCATAAATAGGAATAAGGGATTGGCAAAATAAAAGCTATAAAAACAGGACTAATTTTTATAAAATAAGTCCTAGTTAGTTTGAAGTGTAGAAAAATCGGATTATTTCTTAATAAAAAAATCACTTTAACTTATAAGCAAGGCTGAATAAAAATTGTGAAATTCTGGAATTGGTTTCAAAAGCCTGTCCGCCCAGGGAAAACCTATCCTCAAATCCTCCAATATTCTCGTATCTCAAATCAAACTGAACATTCTTCTTGTCAATTCCAATTCCCACCTGAAAACCAACACTTCCACTTTTAAAAGTCTGCTTGAAATTGTCATAATTATCCCAATCCGTTTCAGAACTCAATATGGAAGAAAATACAGGTCCCGCCCCCAATCTTATTCCTATTATCCAATAACCTAATAATAATGGAATATCCAACCGGTTAAACTTCTCGTTTATATTTACTTTTTGTTCCTGCTGATTATCATCCTGCATAATTAAACGCATAGTTCCTCCAGCATTAAAAGTCATATAAACTTCGGGCTGCACAAACAAAAAATCCAATCCACCTAATTCATACCTTAAGTTTCCATATCCTCCAATATGAGTACTTATTTGCGAGAAATGTGTATTTCTGGTTAGAGAAACTAATTCAATTTCATCTGCCAATTTTTGATCATCAATTAAAATACTGGAACTGCCCAGCCCTCCTTTTAAACCAAAAGAAAAAATAGACTGGCTAAATCCAGTAGTTGAAAAGGCAAAAAACAAAAGTGCAGTGAAACCACTTAGAATAAATGTATTCTGCATTATTTTCAGTTAAAATTTCTCAAAAATAAATCTATGTAATTATCTTTTTTATTTCGGTTTTTATCAAATTTATGCCAATAAATATTAATTAAACGGATATTAAAATAATCATATTTTTTAACTGGAACTTCTAATTTTCATTAAAAAATTTATTTTAGTGTTGATAACTTCATTTTTTGCTACCTAGGCATTTTCCCAGGCTGTGGAAGAAATTGAACTATTAAAATACCTGTTGAACCAGGAAAGATAGTACTACTTACTGAAAACATGTACTTATCTGAAGATGAAGAAAAAGTTTTCTGGCCTATTTATGATGAATATGCAAAAGAAAAAGAAGAATTAAGTAAAAAAGATTCGATTTACTTAAAAAATATGCAGAAACTTTTGATACTATGACAGATGAGGGGGCTAATGGTATAATGGAGGAAATATTCACGCTACAAGAGCAAGAGGTAGGTTTAAAGCGTAGAAAAAAATATTAGAAATTAATGAATAAACAGCTTCCCTCTAAAGTAACTGCTCGATTACTGCAAATTGATGACTAACTAAACTCGGTGATTAAACTTTCACAATTATAGATGAATTACCAATGGTTGGTAATGAGAAGGTACCTATAATCAAACTCTAATAGTAGTTTGATTCAAAAAAATGAGGGCAAAAATCTAGTTGATTTTTCCCCTCATTTTTTTACTTGCCTATAATTCGTTTTCCTTTTTTTGCCAATTCATTTACATTGGTTTCTACATCTTCAGTAATATGTTGAATGGAATCTTTCCCTTTTTCCATAAGGTCGTCTACCGTGTGATTCAATTCCTGAATTTTTCGGTTTAATTTCTTTCTGGTTCTTTTTCCTTTATCAGGAGCCATAAGTAATGCCGTTACAGCTCCTACTGCGGCTCCTAAAATTACTCCTGCAAAAAATGAATCTGCTTTGTTGCTCATGATTAATTAGTTTAGATTTGATTTGAAAATGATTTAATTATTAAGTGCTTGTTTAAGTTTTGTTTTTAGATGCGAAAAATTCCAGTTTAGGGTTTTCGGGATTGAAATAAATTTTTTGCCAGGCTGTCGCTCCATTAGCAGCGCTATCGAAATGTCAAACCATTGTAAAATTTAATTCTGAACCAAAGTTCCTGAAATAAGATTTTGCAACCAAAAGGATAAAATTTAAACATGCTCTAAACCTATTGTTATGGTTACTTGTTAATATCAATTACTGATTTTATATCCAAAAGGTTTTCATTTCAACATAATGTTTTTTACTTCAAAAGCAAATTTTTAACACTAAATTTTAGAAAATACTTCTTCAAAGTTTACAATAAATCTTAATAACCACCATGAAGCATGTTTTAGCTGAAATCATTACAATAGGCGATGAAATTTTATATGGCCAAATTACCGATACTAATTCCCAGTGGATAAGCGCAGAATTAGACAAGGCAGGAATTAGAACCAAAAGAAAGGTTTCTATTGGTGATCAAAAGCCTGAAATATTATCTGCGATTGAGGAAGCACAAACCAGAGCAGATATCATTTTAATTACAGGAGGACTTGGACCTACAAAAGATGATATCACCAAAAAGACCTTTGCAGAATATTTCGGTGTGGAAATGTATCAGGATAAAAGTGTGCTTGAAAATATTGAAAATCTTTTCAAATCAAGAGGAAGAGAACTCAACGAATTAAACCAACAACAGGCATCTGTTCCCAAAAATGCTAGGGTAATTATGAATCTGGTTGGAACTGCACCAGGAATGTGGTTTGAGAAAAAAGGAAAAGTTTTAGTCTCAATGCCAGGTGTTCCCAGCGAAATGAAAAAGATGATGAGTGAGCAAATTATTCCTTTATTACAAGAGAGATTTGATACGCCATTTATCCTTCACAAAATGATAAAAACAATTGGCATTGGAGAATCTAAACTAGCTCCAATAATTGCAGATTGGGAAGATAATTTGCCAGAGCATATCAAATTAGCCTATTTACCCAGAATGGGCCAGGTGAGGTTGAGATTAACCGCTTTCGGTACTAACAAGGAAAAATTAATCCTTGATATAGCAAAGCAAATTGAAAAAGTATTTCCCATTATCGACAAATACGTTTATGGTTTCGATAATGAAGAAGTAGAACATACAATCGGAAACCTTTTATTACAAAAAAAACAAACCTTGGCTACTGCGGAAAGTTGTACAGGAGGATTATTGGCGGATAAAATCACCGATATTCCCGGTTGTTCTGCTTATTTTAAGGGAGGAATAGTAGCCTACAGCAATGATATAAAAGTTTCCCAATTAGGTGTTTCAGCAGCCACTTTAGAAGTACATGGAGCAGTAAGTGAACAAACAGCCATGGAAATGGCAGAAAACGTAAGGAAAAGATACAATGCTGATTATGGTATTTCCACCACAGGAATAGCTGGACCTGATGGTGGTGTTCCCGGAAAGCCTGTGGGAACAATTTACATTGGCTACTCAGATAAAAACGAAACCTTTGCCAAATTGCTCCAACTCACAAAAGACAGGCACATCAATATTAATTTCACTTACAATGCGATATTAAATCTCCTTAGAAAAAAATTGATGGAAATTGAATAGTTGGGCATCATAAATTTTCCTGACTATGGATTATCCTTAACTTTGAGAAAATATTATTAAAACATAGATTAAGTAGGGGTTGAGTAGAAGCTAAAAAGCATGGATTATTTCAACTTGTTTCCATGTATTTCTATCTATTTTCTGCAAAATTGACTTTTTATGCAACCATAATTCAACTTCTAAATTCCAACATCTAACTTCTAAACTAAAATGAAAATACTATTTATAGGGGGAACAGGAAATATTTCTGCATCTTGTACCCGCCTTGCTATTGAAAAAGGACATGAAGTTTATTTATTGATAAGAGGATCTGGGAACAGAGAGGTGCCCAAAGGCGCTAAAGTTATTAAAGGCGACATCAAAGATATTCCCGGAACAAAAGCCGCTATAAAGGATCATTACTTTGATGCAGTAGCCAATTTTATTGCTTTTACTCCCGAAGATATCGAAAATGATATTGAGATTTTTAAAGGGAAAGCTGACCAATATATTTTTATCAGTTCGGCATCATGTTACCAAAAGCCACTCTCCCACCCTATTGTAACAGAATCAACTCCACTTAAAAATCCTTTCTGGAAATATTCCAGAGATAAAATTGCCTGTGAAGATTTACTAAATAAGGTTTACAGGGAAGATGATTTCCCAATTACCATTGTCCGCCCTTCACTTACTTATGGCACGGTAATTCCAGTGGCCATTGGCAGTTGGGAGGATTATACCATCATTGATAGGATGAAGAAAGGTAAAAAGGTAATTGTACATGGTGATGGCACTTCTCTCTGGACAATCACTCATGCGGATGATTTTGCTATTGGATTTACCGGACTTTTAGGACATCAACAAGCGATAGGACATGCTTTTCATATTACTTCAGATGAAATTCTCACCTGGAATCAAATATACGAAGCGGTAGCCGCTGCAGCTGGAGTAAAACCAAATTTCGTCCATATTCCTTCTACCTTTATTGCCAAATTCGATGAATTTCAGGTAGGTAATCTTATTGGGGATAAATCTGTAAGTGTGGTTTTCGATAATACCAAAATCAAAACTTTTGTTCCGGAATTTAATGCTCCAATTACCTTTAAAAAAGGCATAAAAAGAACTGTGGAATGGTTTGAGGCAAAAACTGAGCGCATGAAAATCGTGGAGGAGAATAATATTTTAATGGATAAAATTATTGCAGCGTACGAAAGCTTATAATGAAGTTGTCCAAAGTTATTACTTCATGCTGCAAAAGACCTGTTTTGCCTTCCATTTCGTTTCTTTTCTAGTTAAATGGCTCGCCTGCTATGTATCCACCGCACCAAGGACATATTTGAAAAGCTGATTTAGGAAAATAGTTTTGAATAAAAAACTAAAAATGAGTGTAGAAGA
>JAHQVQ010000215.1 GCA_019634305.1 Flammeovirgaceae bacterium
CAAACCAACCGAAGCGATGATAGGACCAAACATACTCACCAGTGTATTTTTAAAAAAGTCATCAATGGGTCCGGTGAGGTTGAGATTGTTGGCTGCAAAAACAGAAGAAGATAAAAGCAAGAATACTGGCAGTAAAGCCAGGGAGTTTAAGACTAATTTTTTCATGGCAAAAAGCTTTAAATTATAAAATCATTATGCCTGTAAATGAAAAGTTTGATTTTTTAAAAAGTGTAACCAAATCCGAATAGGGACAAAAATTTACGATTTGGTTACACTTTTTCACATTTGGTTACATGTTTTTTTGGAATAATTTCAAGAATGAAGATTTGATTGGTGATAGAATCGGAAAAGATCTAAAAAACTAAAGTGAACTATTATAAACAAGTTCTTAATTAAGTACGTATATTTGTACAATAACCCAAATCCCAAAAATCATGATCGCAGCAAATTATTCAGAGTTTAGGACAGGATTAAAAAAGTATTTGGATACAGTAGAGGAAGACAATGAGACTTTAATTATAAAAAGGAAAAGTGGAAAAGGGACAGTTATGATTTCATTGGAGGAATATAATTCCATGATGGAAACCCTGCATTTGTTGAGCTCGAAGAAAAATGCAGACCGATTATATGAATCTATTGCCCAGATGAAATCCGGGAAAATCATCGAGCCAAAATTAGAAGGTTAATGGTTTTAGTATTCACAGAAAATGCCTGGGAAGATTATCTGTACTGGCAGAAAATAGATAAAAAGATGGTCAAAAAAATCAATAGTCTGATTAAAGAAATCAAGCGAAATCCATTTGAAGGAATTGGAAAGCCAGAACCATTAAAATATGATTTAGCTGGATTTTGGTCAAGAAGAATTGATCAGGAACATCGATTGGTATATCAGGTGGCAGAAGGGAAATTATTAATTTATGCCTGCAGGTATCACTATGATTGATCCCTACCTAAATATTTAATGTTAGATTTGAATTATGGAAAATGCACAGGGAAATAAGCGATTTATATCAATGCTCTCTGACTATGGTTTTAAAAAAGCTTTTGGAAATGAGCAACATACCCAGTTTTTGAGAAAAGCTTTACAGGCTTTGATTGCTTCAGAGGTTCCTATCAAATCGGTTCAATTTATTAAAAATGAAGTAACAGGAACCACAAAAGATAGCCGAGGGGGTTTATTTGATTTGACTTGTGAAGATGAAAAAGGAAGAATATTTATTGTGGAAATGCAATTGTTTGATTTGAAGCATTTTATCCATCGGGCCAAATTCTATGCTTTCCATAAATTTAATACTATGGTGCATAAAGGACGATATCGTTTTAATGATTTGAGACAAATTTACTCCATATCTTTTCTTGCTGGAACAGCGTTTGAGACTACCTTGTATCACCAGATTGGAACAATAAAAAATCAAAAAGGTGAACGAATTGATGATCAAATTACTTATATTATCGTTGAACTGGATAAGTTCAAAAAAATGTTACCAGAAGTAAAGACAGATTTAGATAAATTATTATATACTATGAAATTAACAGATACGGCTACACCGGAAGTAAAACTGCCAGATTTCTGGGCGGAAAACTGGCTTGATGAAGCCTTGCAAGAATTGGAAAAAGCGAATTTGACTCCTGAGCAACGCAGCCAATATGAGATAATTATAGCAGGGAATATGAGTGAAAAGTTGGCAATGGAGTTAGAGATAAAGGAAAAAGCCATTATTAAAGCATTGAAAATGAAGGTGCTTAATGAGGAGCAAATTGCATCTATTAACGATGTATCAATAGAAGACGTAAGGACTGTGGCGGAAAAAGTAGCCAAAGGAAAAGTTTAGGAAACCAAAGCATTGAATGCTCCTCGAATTTGAGGGGGATTAGTTTTTTGATTGTAATTTTTCTCCAAAAACTCCGAAGCGGTACAATCCATTATTTTTTTAAAGTCATCATTAAAAGCTTTTCTGGTGGAGTAACCCACCTCATAATAAATGTCTTTCAGGTTCTTTTTTCGTCCATGTTTTTCCAGGAGTTTACAGGCCTGTTGAATTCGGTATTGGCTGATCATTTCGGCCAATGTCGGAAAGCCAGCTTTTTTGATAATACTTCTTACCAGATAGGATTTTACTTTCAAGTGTTGGGCTAATTTTTCAATGTTCAATTCCGGGTTTTTAAAGATTTCATCTTCTTGTAAAAGTTGATTTAACCTTTCAGCAGCCAGGGTGATTTTATCTTTTTTGGCTGGAACCGAATGGGTAGGATTGGCGGAGGCAGAAGGTGAAGTTTCAGTTAGTTTGGAATCTTGTTTGAAAGCAAAAAAAGAGAGTAGGAGGGAAGTGCCTAAAAAGTAAGCGGGGAGCACAGTAGCTAGAAAGGCAGCAAACCCATAATTAGCTCCGCTAAAAAAGGCTGTGAAATTAAATAGGAAAAAATCTAATCCTTTAAAAATAGAAGCCAGCAACAAAACACTATTAATGAACTAGCAAAAAGAAGCCAGCTTAATTTAAAAGGAGGTCTATTTAAAATATGAAGCATTTTTTAAAAAGGTTATCCTAAATTCAACTAGAAGAGGAAAATACAAAAAAGTAATGGGAATTGCAGAATTGTTTTGTATTTTAAGTACCAGTACTTTTTAATTTTTGAGAAATATCATCTCATAATCAAATAGTGATGGCAAAGTTTAATCTATTTACTATTGTCTAATTACTTGATATGGAATAAGTCCTTATCACAACATGAAAAACTGGAAAACCTCTTTGCTTATTTTTTCACTGCTTTTTGCAGCAGGCTTGATTTTGCCCAGATGGTTGAAGCCTGCACAACTACCCAAAAAACCAAACACCTCTGCACTGGCATTAGAAGATCAACAAAAGGAGATGGTCAATATGCAAAAGCCAAAGGAGGAAAATACCCCAATTTTAACAGAGTTTGATCAAGAACCGGAGGTTGAAGAAGTCAAAGATAAAACCATAGAAAAGTCTGGAAATCCACCTTTTAAAAAAGAGGATCAACCAGAGGAAGAAAAAGAGCAAAAGCCAACAGGTTTTCATCGGGTATTATTGACCAATACTCAGCAGAAAGCTTTTTCAAACCCAATGAATGATGAACGATTGAGTTTTCAGGCGATGGTATTTGGCACTCAAGAGGTGGATGATGGAGCGCAATTATCTATGTTAGCAGAGGAAAATATTGAAGTAGGAGAGGAGCAGGTTCAAAGAAATCAGGCACTTTACCCCAAGGTTCAAATTTCAGGAGATACCCTTTTGCTAAGTTTAAAGATCAATGGAGTGCAATTTTTTGGGTATACAGCCAATGATAAAAGAATAATAATCCCCACCAAAAATGAGGGAAAGATCAAGACATTACTAAAAAATAAGAAAGTCCAATCGCCAAAACCAACTATGAAAATTACAGATAAATTTTTGGTTACTTTTAAAACAGAGAGCGAAAATGATTAGATATCTAATTTGCGTATGGGTAATATTTTTTAGCACCATTTCAACACAAGCACAACAGAAAGATACCATTCCCATCATTCATATTTCAGCGAATATGGGAACCTATTTGAGTTTTGAAGATAGCATCACTTTACAGGATTGCCTATTGGCTAAACCGGTGGAAATATTAGATGAAACAACACAAGAAATTGTACAGACTACTTTTCTGGTGATTAAATCAATTTCAGCCAATACACTGGCCATTTATGCCTCATTTAATGATCCAAAGTATTATCCTTTAACTAATATGTTGGTTGAAACAACTACAGGAAGGTATATTTTCAAAATTGAGTTTGTGGAAGGAGACCATGATTTTTATTATGAAATTGACAGGGAATCAGCCATTAATTATCAGGTCAATCCTGTACCAATATCACCAGTATTACCAGCAAGTACAGGTTTGGTAAAACAAGAGGTGGGAAAGAATCAAACTTATCTGGAAGAACAATGTGAAAAAGTGATTCGAGAAGAGGTGAGTTTTGAAGCCAATGGATTAAAAAAACAAAAGATGACTTTTGCCCTTTTCGGGATTTTCTCAGATGGAGATTACAATTATTTTAAATTCTATGTAGAGAATCATTCAAACATTCCATTTAAAATAAGAGAAGTATTTTTCACGATCTCCTCCAAGGGGAATGGTACCCAAAATGAGATCAATCAGGAGATTTTGTGCAAGCAATTTGTGGAAATGAACACAGGGGAATTTCTGCAAGAGCAGACAAGTGTAGAAGTAGGAAAAAAGAGACCCATCATCTTTGTTTGTGCTACACCGAAATTTACCCTAAGTACCAAACAAAGACTAAAAATCAGACTGATGGAAGAAGATGGCAACCGGGATATGGAATTAAAAGTGGAATCGAATTACCTACTGAAGGCTTTGGGGATTTGAAGGTTGAATGATCGTGTACCCAGTTTTTGCAAATTTATCTGCCAAGGTGTAATTAGAGTAGGGGAAAGTTTTTGTATTTTAAAGTCTTTATAATTAATATATCGTAAATTTGAATTATGGAAGTAATTGACCAACATGCTGATGAATTGAAAAAGCTATGTGCAAGATATCATGTTGCAGAGCTTTATGTGTTTGGTTCGGTTGCGAAGGGAAACTTTACCGATAGTAGTGATATAGATTTCTTAGTACGTTTCATTGGAGTAAACCCACCTGATTATTTTGATAATTATATGGATTTCAAAGCGGAATTGGAATTGCTTTACTTAAGGAAGATTGATTTAGTAGAAGTTCAGACGATAAAGAATCCAATTCTTAAAAAATCCATCGACAGGAATAAAATAATATTATATGGACGAGAAAATACTGAAGTGGTTGTATGATATTAGATCTGCCATTGAAGAAATAGAGAGTTATTTTATTGACCAACCAAGGGATTTTCAACATTATACATCTAACCTAATTCTTAAGCGGGCTGTAGAACGTGATTTGGAGATTATTGGAGAGGCTGTTAACCGGATTATAAAGCAGGATCCTGATTTTCCAATAGATAATGCAAGAAAAATTGTTGGATTAAGAAACCAAATAATCCATGCATATGATAATATTTCAGATGAGAATATATGGGCTGTTATTCAAAAACACCTGCCAATTTTAAAAAATGAGGTGGAAGATTTAATTAAATTATAGGAAGTGATAAAATCCTAGTGCACCTGTCCGTCCTAACGAAATAAGTGTGGTATATCAGTGGGTTAATCATTTAAAATAAGAGAAGTATTTTTCACGATCTCCTCCAAGGGGAAAGCTGCCCAAAATGAGATCAGTCAGGAATATTATGCAAGCAATTTGTGGAAATGAACACAGGGAAATTTCTGGAAGATGGCAACCGGGATATGGAGCTCAAAGTAGAATCGAATTATTTGCTGAAAGCTTTGGGGATTTGAAGATAGGAGAATAAACCTAAAGGATTGTTTTCCAAAATAAATTTGAAGAAAATATGAAAAGTAAAGTCTATTTTAATACGGATAGACTTTTTTATGCAAAAACGCTCTCATCAATAAAAATATCAATCGATACATTGAATTTTTTTGAAAGCTTTGAGGCTGCTTTTAATGAAATAGATCTTTTCCCATTAATGACTTCACTTACTCCTGTTTTGCTTCCAATGTATGGAATTAGATCTTTTTGGGTTAGGTCGTTTTGTTTCATTAAAAATTTAAGAATTCTTTGTGGAGAGACCTCAGGAATTTCGTAATTCCGGGTTTCAAAATCTTCAACCAGAACACTGATGACTTCCAGTTCATCAAATTCTGGGGATCCTTCCTTGGCATCAAGTAATTGGTTGATACGATGAAGGGCCTCTTCTAAATCTGAGTTATTTCGTATAGGTTTTACATTCATCATTCTTAATTAACTTTAAAGACTGTTTTGGGATCAATTTTATCGTATTCCGCATGGGTTCCAACAAAGACAATATAAACAGCTGAAATGGAAAATTTGAATTGTACAATTAATCGAAAATTATTTCCTCCAATTTTAAATATTACCCTTTCCTCCTGAATGCTTCGAGAATTAGAAATACTTTCAGTAATATCATTGAGATTGTTCCAATTTGCCCTTTTTACATAGTTATACCACTCTTCCAAGGGTGATTTTGCAGTTGGATGTTTTTCCCAAAATTTAACCAAAGTGCTCTTCGCAATTATTCTCACGTTTAAAACTAACAAATAGTTTCAAAAAATGGAACTATTAATTTCATTAAAACTAAAATGGGAATTTTAAGGAGCCTTATATTTAAGAGGTTTAGACACTTCATGTATTGAATATCAATATTTTAAAGCGTATTAAAGCCTTTAATAGACAAGGGGAGTATTTAATTTAAAAGCCATTTCGTAATTTTAATTTTCGAAGTTGAAATTTGGCAAATCAGCAAATACAATTAAAGAATAAAAGAGATGATGCAAATACCCATAGATGAATTCGAACAATATATAGATGAAACGATATTGAAACGTGGGTTATCGTATTTTGAAAAGGGAAATATTCAAGAGGTAGAAGAAATTGGCGATGGGGAAATTGAAGCTTTGGTTGAAGGAACGGAAACCTATACGGTTCGACTTAAACTAAAAAAAGGAGTTATTACCAGATATGATTGTGATTGTCCTTACGATATGGGGCCAGTTTGTAAGCATGTAGTTGGGGTAATATTCTATCTCCAAAAATCTAAATTAAACCTGGATGAGCCTTCTAAGATTAAAAGATTGAGTGAGCCCAAAAAGAAAGGGAAATCAAAATCAATAAAAACTCAATTAAAAGAAATACTGGAAAAGGCTAGTCATGAAGAATTAAAGCAGTTTTTAATGGACAACGTCCTCCCAAATCCTTCTTTAAGAAATTTATTGTTGACTTCCTTTCCTCAATACAATCAGGGAAAATCCAAAGAACATCATTTGACACAAATTAAATCGATTCTCCGTTCGGAATCAGGGAGGGATAAATTTATAGACTGGTCAGCAGCAAGACGGGTGGGTATTGCGATTGGTAATCTTTTAGATTCAGCTGATCAGCAGATTAAACTTCAAAAATATACCCAAGGGATTTATATTTATACCGCTATAATGGAGCAACTTACAGAGGCACTTCAATATTCAGATGATAGTAATGGTGATATTGGAGGAAATATTGATTATGCATATCAGATGCTTTTGGATTTAACAAAAAATGGAAATATACCTGAAAAAATTAGGGATTTGTTATTTAATTATAGTAGCAAAGCTTTTAAAGACAGGACTTTTGAAGGCTGGGATTGGCATATAAACATGTTGAAAATGGCTGTTTTTTTATCGAAAACAAAAGCAGAATTTGAACTTGTTTTTTCTCATCTTGAAAAGAAACAACAATACCAATATGAACAAGAACAGATTGAAATTTTAAAGTATGAATTATTAATAAAGACAGATGGAGAAAAAGTAGCTGATGAATACCTGGAGAAACACCTGGAAAATCCTGTTTTAAGGAAGCAAGTCATAAATAAAGCCATTGAGAAAAAGGATTTTAGAAAGGCGATTCAGGACACTCTGAATGGGATAGAATATGATAGAAAAGAGAGGCCTGGTTTGGTAAGGGTTGGATATATTC
>JAHQVQ010000216.1 GCA_019634305.1 Flammeovirgaceae bacterium
CTATATCCTAAAATACCAATATCCGATAAAAAATGTGCCTTGACCTTTTAACCTAATCGAGTTATTGGAAATAAAATGACAAGGTACATTCCTTATAAAAATTGTAAAAAGTGCATTATGAAGACAACATCGGTATGCCCAAAGGGCGTAACTTTCCGCCTGCCTTGGGGATATGCACCCGCTTTACAGCTGGTGCAAAATAACTCCCTGATGCCATACGGTTCCAGATCTTATAGAGTTCTTGCCCTTTGATCTGTTCGTAGGCTTTTAGTGTTATTCCATCCACTCCTGCCGATTTCCCATGCTTCCTTACTTCTTGATAGGCTAACCATACCTGTTCTTTAGTAATGGGTTGTGACTTTGTGTTTTCGTTCATAATCTTCCCTACTTTAGTAGGTTGTTTTGTTGGTTAACACATGAACAATCTAGCACCTTCGCTCCAACTTGTTTCCAAATCTTCTTCACTACTATGAGCTAGTCCGACTACCTAAGGCTTGTTTTCTCCATCTCTCATTTGTGAGACCTCGGAGTTATTGCTCCGCTCGTTGCTGGTGAGTGGGATTTCAAGTTTCCCCTTAGGTTCTCCCTTGTTCCATAACTTAGCCTAAGTAAAAGTCATGCCGTCTCTATGCCGGTTACCACAGAAGCACTACTACAGGTTTCGCCTTCTGTTCCTCCCAAAAGATACACCCCCCCTTTTGGTTTTGATAACATCTAATTTCTTTCGACATGTCTTCGATCGGTTCAGTCGTGTGCGACCCCAGTTCCTTCATCTCTTTTACTCTTACCTGATAACTCTTATGGTTACCTTTTCCTTAACGCTCAGCACCCCTACTTTACAGCAAAACCACCTTAAGGTGGTTTGCAGGCGTTCCCTGTTAGACAGCCTACGCAGGACCTACCTCCATCTAAGTTATAGCATATGATACTGTTGCCTTTTCCACCAAATGGTTCTGGCAAGTAGTTCATTTCAAGGCACACGGTGTACGACAAACTTCCCTATTAAGGGCTTATCTTGTAGGGTTTTAGATTAGGAACCGATATCCGCTCCCCATTTGATAAAAAAGAATTTAAGACAAACAGGTTTTGATATTTCAATTTCATTTTCAATAAATGTCAATAAACCTGTTTCCACATCTCTCTTGAATATGGTAATTTTATCAGATTTTTGATTTGCTGCTAGAAGGTAACCATTTTCGGAATCTGGTGTTAAGGTAAAGTTTCTTGGCCAGTTACCTCTTACTAATTCAATTTGCTTCCTACTCAAATGGCCTAAGGAATAAGTAAATATTGCAATAGAATTATGTCCGCGGTTGGATGCATACACATACTTTCCATCATTGAATATATGAATGTCCGCACACGAATTATTTCCCTCATAATCATCTGGTAGGGTGCTCACTTTATTTATTTTGGAAAAATTACCACTTTCAGAATCAACTTTTGCCCAGGTTACGGAGCTAGATTGCTCATTTACAACAAAGACTAGATTTTTATTAGGGTGAAAAATCAAATGTCTTGGTCCATCTGCCGGATCAAGATGAAATGCAGTAGAACCATCTCCAATTTCTGTTCCACTAACAATTTACTGTTTAATCAATCCTGTACTCAGTTTCCAATCCATCATATACTTGATAAAGCATGTGCTTTAAAAAATCGGGTGATCTTGCGATAATGAGAGCTCGCTTTAGTTTTGGGTTTTTCACTGATAGCCCCAATATTGCTTTTCAACTTGTAAAGGCAAATTGTCTCTTTTTGCAAGATCGCCTGAACTATCATCAACATATTTTTTAGGGTACTTAACTTATACTCTGGTAAAACTTCCTTAAGTTTGTACAATAGTGCTTGAGTCATTTCTTCTTGTTTTTTCCAACTCAAATTTAATGATTCATAGCACTTTTTACCTTTTATCCAGTAGGGAAGTTTCGTCACTTAAATATAATGCTTCCTTTTTTATCGTAACCTAGTGTTGCGGACTATTCCCCAGATTTGGGGCAGAAATTGAAGGAGGTGAAAAATATCAATTTCTACAATCCAAATTGATTTCAGTCGCTAACACACGGGTTGGTTTAAATGAAAATATATTCGAATAATATAATATTAAATTGTACTTTTCCGTGCGTTAGTCAGTATACAGGTGTTCTTCTTGCCATATGGGAAGACATAAACTCACACTTGGGTTTATTTCACTTTTGTATTACACCTTAAAAGAGCATTCCGCAAATTTCAATTTAATACAAAAATACCTTGCTTAATCTTATCAATTCATTTAGATTTAATGAGAATTAAATTAATATAAGCTGACTTTGAATAAAATTGTTCAATTATTTGCTGCAAAATCACAATTATCAAATGATTTAGTATTGGTTGGTCTAAGACAACGAAATGAAGATATCATTAACCAAATTTATGATAATTGTGGAGGGCTTGTAAAAGGATTCATCCTAAAAAACGGAGGAACCATAAATGATGCAGAAGATATTTTCCAGGAAAGTCTTTATGATATGATCATAAAGGTTGATGATGAAAATTTCCAGTTCAAAAGTAGTTTCAAACAATATTTTATCACCATAGTAAAATTTAAATGGTACAATCAATTTAAGCAAAATTTAAAAATCGCGGGCAATGAAGATCTCAGTAATGACGCTTCGCAAAGGGATGAATATGTCCTCAATCTCTTTGAGGAATTTCTTGAAGACAATGAAAATAAAAGCAAGAATGAAAAGCTTAATAAAAATATTAGTGAATTAAAGCCTCATTGTCAAAAAATTATTTCAATGTATTATTACCATGGTTTATCCTATAGAACAATTGCGGAAAAAATGGATTATTCTGAAAAGTATGCTAAATTAAAAAAATTCCGGTGTCTGGAAACACTGAAAAAATTGATGCTAAACTAATTCTTATCCAATGGCAGAAAACAGTCAGGAAATATTAAAATATATTCAAGGGGATTTTTCCCCAACTGAGCTTCAGGCATTTGAGGAAAGACTTCAAAAAGACAACGATCTGAAAAGAGAATTGCAAATGCATCAGGAAATTATTGAGGAATTTGAAAATCATATTAATAAAGGCAAAGGTATAAGTTCATTAGAAAAAGTCCACTCTGAGCGAATTAAAAGCAAATTCTTTGAAAACGTGGAAGTTGAAAATTCTTCATTTTCAAAGAAAAACGTAATGAAAATTGCTGCTTCGATAGTTTTAGTTTTATCCACTATTTTTTTTATCTATCAGATACCTTCAAATGAAGATACACTTGTTAAAAATTTTGCTTCTGAAATTCCTAAAGAAAATCTATCTGAACAAATTAATCGAATTTTAGAAGGATCAGGAATTATTGCAAATTCCGAAGCTTTGGAAAAACTTTCCATAGGTTTAAATCACTATAATAAGAAAGAGTTTAAAGAGGCCATTCCTAATTTTAAGTTCTACCTTTCTCAAGAAGAAAATGAAATAAATGCTTCTTTTTATCTTGCAGTTTCATTAATTCAGGTTGGTAACAGAGAAGAGGGAATAACTTATTTAAAGGAAATTATAAAACATCCGGAAAACACACTATCTGGAAAAGCGGCTGTAATACTGGCAGGAAATTACATCCTTTTAAAGGAAAAGGATAAAGCCCAAAGTATTGTAAATATATACATTACAAATCCATATTTAGAAGAAACTGTATTAAAAAAACTCAAGGAACTTCATCATATTCTTGAGGATTAATTCAGATAAATTCTCCCAAAAAATCATTCCATCCATGACTTTTAAGGATATATCTATTTTTGTTATTTTTTTCTTTTTTTCCTTTCTCGCCTTTACTAAAAGTCCTGTTCAATTAAGCAAAGCCTATAAACAAGCTGCAGCAACTCTTGAAATTTCCGAAGAAAGCCTACCTGTCCTGGAAATCTCAGTTGTAAAAACAAAAGGAGCTTCTTATAATAAAGATAGTAATATCATTTTTTTTGATCAAAAACTTTTTGATTTATGTCTTAATTTAAATTGCAATCCGGAAGCGGCATTTCTATTTATATTGGGGCATGAACTAGGGCATTTTATTGAAGGGCAAAATCATCCCTACGGATTTATTGAACATCTTCAAACTGATGAAAATTACCAACTGGAATTAAAAGCTGATTACTTTGGAATTGTATCCTGCATATCAAACGGATATAAAACTTCGGAAATGATCAATGAACTTTTCATTAAAATCACAGAAGCCTACCAGCCGGAACCAAATGAAAAATACCTTTCTGCGACAGCCCGGATTGAAAAGGTGAATAACTTAAAATTACAGATAAAAAAATTTTCATATGTCTACGAAATCGGGAAATACCTTCTCCAGGTTGGAGCCATTGATCAGGCCTTGGCTTGTTATTCCTACCTAAAACAATATCTACAAATACCGGAGATTTTAAACGATTGGTCAACTTGTAATCTAATTTGGTCTTTGGAGGCTTACAGGATTTTGGCTTTTAGGGAAGTCTCTGGTTTTAATTTAAAGGATATCAACTATGCATTTCCTTTTGAATTGGATCCGGATGCCAGATTATTTCAAAAAGCCACTAAAGGAATTGCTTTGGCTGAGGAATCAAATGAATATATTAGAAAAGCAATAAAAAAAGTTTATGGCGAAGTACATAAGGGTTATCATCAAAGCAAGAACATTCGACCAGATTATTTGGATATTAATATTAATCTTTCCCTCTTTCATCTACTAAAAAATCCTGAGTATAATGAGATAAAATACGATTCGGTAGATTTTTATATCAATAAAGGATATCAACTGAACCCCACACCAAATCAATTTTATAAATTAAGAATGATTGAAGGAATTTATCTTGACCTGCTAAACAAAAAAACTGCTTCCCAAAGAATTTTGGGAGAAATGAAAGAAAATAATTCGGCACCTCAATATTTAAGAGAAATGGCTAAAACTAATTTAGAATTAAGTATTACCAATCATTCTGATAAAGTAGGTAACTTTAATAATAGTCCTGAAAAAGTCCTATTAAAAATGGGACCTCCATTTTCTGTTATTTTTCCAGATAAAAATTATATGAAAGTCAATTTACAAGGCCATGTGATATATGTAAAAGAAGAAAATGAATATAAAACATTAAGTTTCGACAGAAAATATAATTTCAGGATTCCTAATGATGGAAAATCAATTGCTTTCCTTAATGAGACAAATACTTCAATATTAGAACGGTTTTATAAACCTCATCAATTATTTCATGACAAGTCCCATTATTACTATATATATGAAGGTGGAGTTTGTTTCGGATTTAACAACGTCTCCAATAGGTTAAATTTTAATTATATCTTTAGAATTCCTTAAGTCTAAATTCAATTTATAATACCTGGGTTAAAAATAAAATGACCCATTAACTGAGAACTTTCCACAGGTATCTGTGCACCATTGGTCTTCTTATAAACCTCAAAACGAACTTGCTTAAAAACTTCTTCTATAGAAATATAGGGTTGTTGTATTTTCTCAATTAATATGGGGGTATAAGTTCCATCACCAGCCTCTTTACCGCTATTGGTGGCAAACGCGAAAAATGAACCGGGAGGAGCTTTCTCTGGTAAAACTACACTTCCAGCCGAATTTAGGGATCTTTGCTCTTTAGTTACTTCCTGAGAAATACTTCTACAAGCATCTAGAATAACAATATTGGTTCTTTGATTTTCCTCTTTCATTATTTCAGATAAATCCTGTAATTTTATGCATTCCGTTTCTACATTAACAGTATTACCTACATCTATTGGAAGAAGGAAATTTTCTTTATTATCTTCCACAGCATGCCCGGAAAAATATACCAGTAGCACATCATATCCTCTCATTTTTTCTTTAAAAAAATTGATCCTATCAAAAAAACCTTCTATATCCAAATCATAATAATCCAGCACCTCAAAGTTTAATTTTCTTAATGATTCGGCAAATGCTCTGGTTTCCTTTTTTGGGCCTTTTAAAGGGGTGATATTCTGGTAGTCCTGATTCCCAATTACAAGTGCTAATCGTTTTTCAAAAATGTTGGATAATTTTTTATGTTCTTTTTCCGAAGTTACTTGAAAGGTGGCTTCAGAAGACAGTCCAATAATATCCACTGCTACAATTCTAACAATGGTTCCTGGTTCAATATTAATCGTTTTTTCAATTATTTTTATCTTCGAAGAATCCATTAGTGCAGGCACTGGCTGGCTATTTACCATTACCATACTCAGCCAGTTTTCATCCTCAATTTTCAATTGCACTGATAGCAAACCCGATGTTGTTTTCTTTACCGATAATAATTCAATTTTAGGTGGCTGAGCATCAGAAGGAATAAAATTGAGGTGAACGACCTTGTCTTTCTGAAGGTTAATTTGGGACGTGCACGAAAATAATAATATGATAGTTCCAATTAAAATATATTTCATCTCACAAAAATTTTTCCTGTCCTAATAAATTCATTATGCTCATTCAGTTGAAGGCTGTAATAATACAATCCGGGAGGTAATGCCAATCCTGAAATTTCAGTCTGGTGGTATCCTTTATCAACTCCCAAATAGTCTTTCTGAACAATGAGTATCCCTTCCTGAGTGTATAACATAAACCTTATACTGGATTTTTTTTCTGCTGAAACATCAAAATAAAATATTCCATTAGCAGGATTTGGATAAACCTCTCCAATATAAGCTTTTGAATAAAATTCTGATACTGAATGAGAATCACCATAGAAAATTGAAAAATCAGCTTTTCCATCAGCCAGGGTAAGTTTTAATACTCCTTTTTCAGGGTTTAATTGGGTGAAAGACCCAGTCGGTTTATGATAATAAAACAATTGTTTTCCTTCTGGTAGATCAGCGATTTCGTAAGTGAGCTGATATGTTGTTAAATCGGGAGTACTAAACTTTAACTGCCACTCTGCACTAGCGGTATCATTCACTATGTCTTTTGAAAAATATGGATAAAAATAGGATTTTCCAGAGGAAACTAATTTAATGTTTTCTAACCCTTTTGGTACAGCCATTCGGTCCAGACGATCTCTACTCCTTTTCCCTACCGGAGACATCCCAAGGCTGCTTAACAAATTTTCTCCATCAAAAAAATCAATTTTCCAGGTTAATTCTTCTTCCGTATCAGTTTGCTTTGAAATTCTTGAATTAGCCTTTGGATCGAAAAAAACTGGAATTTTTAAGGATAATGGTGCATTTTCATGCACAAAAATTAAGAGGTTGCCAAAGCGTTCCAGCAAATCCGGGTTTGTTTTAAATCCATTGAAGAATCCGTAAAATTCGATTTTCCCGTTGGTTAAATTATTCAGATTTTTAATACTATCAAGGGAGACATTATAAGGGTAAGGATTGCCTATCAAATTCCATCCTCGCTTCAGCAGAATAATATAAGGTTCATCGGGTCTTACCGAAACAGTTTTTCCTGGTCCTGTTTGAAATTTAGCAGCTTCTCGAAAAATCAAATAATATCCCCTACCTAATTCAATATTGCTGAATCCATCTTTATATTCAGTAAAGGAAATTCCATCGGAATGAGCAGAAAACATTCTCCAGTTTTCTTTATTGTAGTTCCCAAGAGGAGCAAATACTGCTTCTACCCTGGGATAATCCAGCTGTAAAGGAATGGATATGGTTTGATAATCTTCAAATTTATTCCCTGCTTTTAATACTTTTACAGACAAGCCACTTTCATGAAAATTATTTACAAAAACATTATTGGTACTGATTGGTTCTCCTCCTAAAATCTCAAGCTTAAAATAATACTCCACTCCTATGGGATCCACAGTGGTATCCAATTCTGCAAGGAATCCATTTTTGGATGGCGAAAGCACTTTCTTCTCCCATTGTTGCCGAGCAATTCCCCGATAAATAAACTGGCAGGATTTCACCCATTCAATACTATCCACAGTTATAATTGCCTTATTGTCCCTTCCGGAATAAATAAAATCAGGATGAGAAATTGAAGTGATTTGTAGTTTCCTGGTCTTGATTACAAGTTTTTGTGAAGCGTAAATTCTTTCTCTTTTCGTGGTTAATACCGTTACATATTTTTCTCCATCAAGTAACTCTGGAATGATAATACTTACTGAATCATTGCTAAACCATTGTATATTTTGGGTGGGTATTGTATCATCATCTAACTGTATTCCGTTAATTGAATCTGCAGTTAAATTATGTACTTTCAAATAAATCCAGTCACCAGCCCGGGCAACTGCAGGTCCAAACTCAATTGTTGGGGGAATCTCCTCAGTAGTAAAATTCAAAACTTCATGCTCAAGGGGGTTCCCTGCTAAATCAGTTAATTCCCCAATTATACCAATTTGATACTCAATATTATATTTTAAAGGATTTATTGGGCTAATAGAACTTGTTCCAAAAACCTCAAATGGGATGGGCTTCTCACTTATTTTTTCTTTAAAAAACAAATGCTCATTAAGCGCTTCTGAATGATCAATTAAATTTCCTTCATGGTATATTGCTTCAGAAAAATTAATGGTAATAACAGAATCAATTTTAAAATCGACTTCACCATTTTGAAGGGAAATATACTTAAGTACTGGAGCGGTATTGTCCAGAAAAAAAGAACTTCCCTTACCAGGATTACTCAGCGACTGCAATCCATTTTCACCTATTGCTCCATTAATGGATAATAACACTTCCCCTTCCCCACTTTCACCCACATAAATTGCTTCATAAGTTTCCGATGAAATTCTGTTAGCCTTGATTTCTCCCTGCTGACTTTCTCCTGAAAAAGCTAACATTACTTCAGCAGTAGAAACAATAGGTTTATCAAACTTAATTTGGACCAATAAAGAATCATCGGCTTTAATTTTAATATCAGGATCAGCCTTTTTAAAATTTCTTTTACTATCAAAATAGTAAATTTGGGCTATAGGATTGCTATTATTCAGTTCAAAAACTTCATTACTTTTTACTTCCTGCATAAACACTTTTACTGTAATAAAATAATCACCATCAGGTAATACAGGGGATAATATTTTCAATGTGTTTGGGCTATAATCAATCACTTCAACTGCTGCAGTACCGAAATTTACAACAACATCCTCTTTATCTTTGCCAAAATGATAACCTGTTATAGTAATGGTATCTTCAGATTTACCTTTTTTAGGATTGAAATCAGTTATTTCCGGTGCTGGACTTTTACTGACCTTAATTTTGTTCTCCATTTCATCGGTGTAATAACCAACTTTTAGAGATATCGTTTGATCACCAGCAGGCACTTCAGGAACTGCGCAAACTATAACTGTATCCGACCAGGAATAAATTTCATTTACTTTCTCTCCCCCTACAAATAATTCTCTTGATTCCTGATCTGACCCCATATTTAACCCTGATATAGCCATAGAGTCTCCTATCTGAACAACTTTGGGACTGACATCTTCCAAATCCGGGATTTTATTCCTGATTACAGTTACAGCATTTTCTCCAAATGAAGAAACATAAAAAATCTTTCCATCTTTGGTAAAAGCGATATCTCTGGGCTGTTTTA
>JAHQVQ010000217.1 GCA_019634305.1 Flammeovirgaceae bacterium
GTTGGGATAGAACAGGGATTCAAGAAGGGGGTTTCCTTTGCATTGGGGATAATAATAAGTGATTTATTATTAATAATTATCATTTATAATGGGTTGAATTTTTTGTTCGAAAATCCACTTTTCCAGGAAATTTTCAGTTTGATTGCCGGAGTAACTATATTTATTTTAGGTTACAGATACTTAAATAAATCTGCTAAAAAGCCTAGTTTGGTTAAAGTTAAACAAGAAGCTGCTCCTGATTTCATTTATACTTTAAAAGGTTTTGCAATCAATATTATCAATCCATTTACCGGACTTTTATGGATAGCAATTTTAGGGACTATAAGTATGGAAAAGAATTTTGAAGAGAATGATTATTTAATGTTTTTTGCAAGCCTATCTTTGTTTATTTTTGTTTTTGATATTTTAAAAGCTTATCTGGCGAATAGGCTTGGAAAAATTCTAAATGAGAAATTAATGAGGAAAATAAATAAAGTTTTAGGAATAGTCTTTTTTATAGTTAGTATCCGTTTATTTTACTTCGCATACACAATTTGGGTGGGAAATGCTACCTGATTAATTATATAAGCCTTTCTGGATTCAACAAATCAATTTCAATGTCTAATTTCTCATCATTAATTATTCCTGAAATTAGTTTCCCGGAAATTGGTCCCAAACTCATTCCCATCATAGCATGACCGGTTCCTATAGTTAAATTTTTGATTTTTTTTGATTTTCCAATATATGGCAAACCATCAGGAGAACATGGTCTTAATCCTGACCAAATTTTAATATTTTTAAAATCTTGTTTATTTAATTGAGGGAAATATTTTGGAATTGAATCTATAATTCCCCCTATCTTTTTATGGTTAACCTTAGAATCGAATGCCCCCAATTCCATTGTTCCGGCAAAGCGTAATCCATTTTCCATAGGCGTAACAGCTATTCGAGCTTCTGTTAGAATAGAACAAATTTTAGGATTTACTTTATTTGTTTTTAGCTCGAAGCTATATCCTTTCCCTGGTAACAATGGAAGATGAATACCAAGTTGCTTTGCCAAATTCCAAGACCAGGATCCTGCTGTTAATACAAACTCATCAGCTTCAAATTTCTCATTTTTAGAGTTGATAGATTTTAAAAAACCATCTTGAATATCAAATGTTTCAATAGCCGTATTTTCAATAAATTTAACTCCTGAGGTTTTAAGCACACTAATCATTTTCCCCATAAACATCTGTGGTGTAAGGCAGGCATCTGATTTGAAGTGAATGGCTCCTTTTACTGCCAAGTTAATTTCAGGTTCTAATTTTTGAGTTTGTGCAGTAGATAAAATATCAGTTTTAATTCCCAACTCGTTTGCTTTTTTTGCTACATATTTTTCCTCTTCAAAAGCTTTATCAGTATTAAAATACATCAATAATCCTTTTTCATTGAGCTGAAAATTAAACTCATCACTTTTGGAAAAAGATTTGTAAAGTTCTAAGCTGGCTAAGTTTAACTCCTTTAAAATGGGAATGGATTTATTGACTCTTTTTTCATTCGAAGCTTTATAAAATTCCCAAATCCATTTGAAGAAATTTGTATTTAACTGGGGTTTAATTTGAAATGGGCTTGCAGAATTAAACAACCATTTCAATCCCTGAGTAATTACACCTGGAGCTGCCAGAGGAATAAAATGGCTAGGCACAATCATCCCAGCATTTCCATAAGAACAATTGTCATTAAAGTCTCCTTTATCAACGATGGTAATATTATGTCCTGTTTTATTTAAAAAATAGGCAGAGCACAATCCTACAATACCGCCACCAATAATTATGATCTTTTTAGATTTTCCCATTGAGTAATGATAAAAAAATGTGAAAATAGTCCTGGGACTTAAATAACCTGGAAGCCATGTGCATAAGGATCGTCATCATCAATAATTATGTGGTTATGACCTATCAGCTGAGCCCAGCCTTCAATACTGGGAATAATAGCGTTCTTTCCTCCTGCTACAGTTTCAGCTTCTATTACTCCGGTGAATTTTGATCCAATATAACTTTCGTGAATGAATTTTTCTCCTACTTTCAATTTGCCTTTTGCATGCCATTGAGCCATCCTGGCGGAAGTCCCTGTTCCACACGGAGAGCGATCTATTGCTTTATCCCCATAGAAAACTGCATTTCTGGCTGTAGCCTCCTCTGAAATGGTATTCCCACTCCAGAGGATATGACTCAGCCCGCTAATTGTGGGTTTATCCGGATGGATAAATTGTTGGTGTTTATTAATTAAGGTTCTGATGTCCCTGCTCCAACGGATCAGGGCATCAGCGGTATAATCTTGTATTCCTTTAAAGTTTTCCTGTGGATCGATAATGGCATAAAAATTCCCGCCAAAAGCAACATCCACATTCAATTTACCCAATTCAGGGCATTCTACTTCAATATTTTCAGCAGCTAAAAAAGCAGGTACATTTGTCAACTTAACTGACACTACTTTTTTGCCTTTTTGTTTATAGTCAACTTTTACCAGACCAGCTGGTGTTTCCAAATTCAGCTTTCCAAGAGTTTTAGGGGAAATTAATCCTTCCTCAATCGCCATGGTGACTGTTCCAATTGTTCCATGTCCACACATGGGTAGACATCCACTTGTTTCAATAAATAAAACACCCACATCATTTTGCGGATCAGATGGCGGATACAACATACTTCCCGACATCATATCGTGTCCCCTCGGTTCAAACATCAACCCCTTCCTTATCCAGTCAAACTCCTGGAGAAAATGTAATCTTTTCTCCATCATGCTATTACCCTTGAGCATTGGAATTCCTCCGGCAACTAATCTTACAGGATTTCCACAAGTATGCCCATCAATGCAATAGAATGATTTCCTCCCCATTAATTTATAAGTTCTGATAATCCGGTAACTCCGGTCGATTATCCAGCCCTTCTTGTATAATTCTTAGTACTCTTTCTCTTTCCTTTCCTGCTAATGGTAATCTAGGAGCCCTTACAATTTCAGTTCCTAAACCTGCTGCTACTTCTGCCAATTTTATATTCTGCACCAATTGAGGACTTAAATCCAATTCTAAAAGCGGCATAAACCATCTGTATATGTCAATGGCTTCCTCATATCGTTTTGCCTGAACTAATTTGTAAATAGCAACTGTTTCTCTTGGAAAAGCACAAACCAAACCACCAACCCAGCCAACAGCTCCCATCATCATATATTCTAATGCCAAAGTATCTATGCCTCCCAAAATTTTATAACGGTCACCAAATCGGCTTTTCATTTTTGTAACTGTTGTCACTTCTCTTGTAGAATCTTTAACAGCCTCAATATTAGCCTCTTTAGCCAATTCTTCAAACATATCCAGAGAAACCAAAATCTTGTAATCCACTGGATTGTTATAAATCATAATCGGCAAATCTGTAGATTGAGCGATTGCCTTAAAATAAGTTACAGTTTCTCTATCCGTAGCTTTATATCTCATAGGAGGAAGCATCATTAATCCACTTGCTCCATTTTCCTTAGCTAATTTTGCCTGCTCAATTGCTCCTTTTGTAGTCTGCTCGGCAATATTTAAGATCACGGGAATTTTTCCATCAATCATTCCCACTGTTGCCTGAACTAACTCACTTTTCTCTTCTTCTGAAAGTGAACTGGCTTCACCTAAAGTTCCACCAAGGATTACGCCATGTATTCCTGCTTCTAATTGAACTTTTATGTTCTTCTCAAAAGCATGCAAATCAAGTTTATCATCCTTTGTAAACTTTGTTGTAATTGCAGGGTAAATGCCTTTCCAATTCACGTCCATACTTATAATCTATAATTAATAACCATGGCAAAGCTAGAGTCATTTCACAAGTTTTATTTTACAGATTTTACCCAATACCTATACGATTTTGTCTTGTTTTTATATTAAATATTCATAACTATAGCTAAATAGTACTTATTTTTAAATTTTAAATTTATCTTCCGGTTTATTTAAATTGTTCACCCATGAAAATCCATCCATTTAAGATTCCCAAAAACTCTGAAGCTTCTTTTGATATTCAGGTGGAACATGGAGCTCATTTATATGATTTTTTGCATAACCATCAGGAATTGCAATTTACACTTTTAGTTCAAAGTTCCGGAACACTTTTTATTGGTGAGTATGTAGGAGATTTTAATGATGAGGATATGTTTATTATCGGTTCAAATGTTCCTCATTTATTTAAGAATGACCAGGAGCATTATGAGCAAAAAGATTTAAAAGCTCATTCCATTCATATTTTTTTTGATCAGCAAGTTTTAGGTAATGATTTCCTGAAACTTCCAGAAGTTAAGGAAATTCAATATTTCTTTCAATTAACCAGAAGATGTCTGAAAGTAAAAGGAGAAACTAAGGCCATTTTAGTTCCATTATTTCATCAAATTCCTAAAGAAAAAGGATTTAAGAAGATGCTAATGTTATTTCAAATTTTGGAAATTCTTAGTCAATCGGATGAACTAGAAGTGCTTTCTTATGAAAATATGGATAAGGAGGTTAATGAAAATGAAGGAAAAAGACTCAATGATATTTTTCAATTTACATTTAAAGAATACCATAGAGAAATCTCCCTGAAAGAAGCTTCTGGAATCGTTCACATGACACCATCTTCATTTTGCCGATTTTTCAAACAGCGAACCAGAAAGACATATCTGGATTTTTTAACAGAAATAAGAATCAGTAATGCCTGCAAGCTCTTGTTACAAAAGAAATATAGCATTACCGAAATTTGCTTTTTATCTGGATTTAATAATGTATCTAATTTCAACCGGAAGTTTAAAAGGTTTATGGGAATGAATCCATCAACTTATACTAAGGTGCATAGGGTGTAATTGTTTTATTAACCTTAGGTACAAAACATATTCTTTTCTACTAATCACTATGAAGAGAAAAATTATTTATACTCATTTCTAATCTTATCACCCCAATAAAAAGCGTAATTATCAGCAAAATTTTCTGCCTTTTGCTTACTATAGTTTTTACTCCAATACCTTTTATAAAAGCTATCTATTTGATGTCCGATTTCATGGAGCAATAATCCTTCAAGATAGTAATTCTTAATATTTTGTTCTGTCCATTTTAAAATCCATTTACCATTTTCTTGCAATAATTCAGGACAAAAAGCTGAGTACCATTTCAATATTTTTTTAGCAGGCTTTTTCTTGCCTAATTTCATTTTTAAGTCTTTTGGAAAAGGATACAACACTATTAAATTTACGTCCCTACCACATATAAAACAACCCTGAAAACTTCCCTCTTTTTCAAATTCTTTAGTGGCCATTTTTCTCAACCAAATATGAGTCAAGTTTTCTGTTTGTTCTTTTGGTAACTTTTTTAGAAAATTCTTTATTTCATCAATGGTAACGGGAAAGAAAAAATCACGTGATGGATTTTCATGGATATAAATTGGAGTATCTTCATTCTCACTTGGAGGTAATAGATCATGTTGTCTGTTAAAAATGTTATCTGCTAATTTAGGCCATTTCCTCCCTCCTTTAACATCACCAAACTTTCGGTTTTTCTTCCAAGCTGTTTCTTTTCTATTTAGCATTAATTATTCTTTATTTAAAAGAACCTTAAAACATAAATCTAACTTACCGTACATTCATCAATATCCAATTGCTTAATATCATTTATGAGGTTAGTTGAAGGATCTACTTTGTATTTTCTGGACAACAAATCCAGTTTAATATTATCTTCTCTGGAATAAACTTCCACTTTCATATCACATTTTCCAGTATGGTTAATAACTAATTCTTCCAATTCTGTGGCCAGTTTCATATCCAGCTTGGTAATATCAATTCTAAGCTTAATCTGCTTACAAAGTTTATCTTTTACATCGGAAAGTAAGGAAATAGATTTGGGGGATAATTCCCATTGTCCAGGTTGATTGTAGCGTTCCTGAACTTTCCCTTTAATGTACACAAACTGCCCAATATTGAGCATATTTCTATTCTCCAAAAAGGCCTGACCAAACAAAGCCAGATTTACAGAAGTTTCGTAATCTTCAATAGTAAATAAGGCAAACTGATTACCTCTTCTTCCTTCTCTAATGTTTACAGAAGTAATAGAACCGCCCACTGAAATTTCCTGATTCCTATGATTTTCAATTCTTGCCAATGGCACACAAAAATTTTGCATTTCCATTTTGAACATATCTAACGGATGTCCGGTAATATAAAATCCAACCACTTCTTTTTCATGGCGAAGTTTTACCAAATCCGACCATGGCTCACAACTCGCCAGTCTTGGTCTGGGCATTTCCATCCCACTTCCCACACCAAATAAAGAAGCCTGTGCAGACATTTTTTCTGCCTGAATCGCATTTCCATGCTTAAGCAATTTTTCTATTCCTGAACTTTGTTCCCCACTTTCAATATAAAAATATTGGGCCCTGTGCATTTCTCCCAAACTATCAAAAGCACCTGCGTAAGCCAGACTTTCGAATGTCTTTTTATTCACTTTTCGTAAGTCCATTCTCTCCACAAACTCCCATACATCTTTGAATTGACCATTTTTGCTTCTTTCATCAATAATAGAATCCACTGCCGCATCACCTGAGCCTTTAATGGCACCCATTCCAAATCGAATTGCACCTTCATCATTCACATCAAAATCTCGGGAACTTTCATTTACATCAGGGCCAAGCACTTTAATTCCAGAGCTTTTACACTCCTCCATGAAGAAACTAATTTTATCAATAGTTCCCATGGAATTACTCATTACTGCAGCCATATATTCAGCTGGATAATTCGCTTTCAAGTAGCCCGTTTGGTAGGCCACCACAGAATAAGCAGCTGAGTGAGATCGGTTAAAACCATAGGAGGCAAATTTCTCCATCACTCCAAAAATTTCTTCAGCAGTTTGCCTTGGAATATTGTTTTTTTCTTTTGCCCCTTCCACAAAGATTACTCTTTGTTTATCCATTTCTTCAATCTTCTTTTTACCCATTGCTCTCCTCAAAATATCCGCACCACCAAGAGAATAACCCGCCAGAATTTGGGCAGTCTGCATAATCTGTTCTTGGTAAACCATAATCCCATTACTGTAATTCAGGATAGGTTCGAGTAGTTTGTGAGGATATTCTATTTCCTCCTTACCATGTTTTCTGTTAATGAAATTGGGAATAAATTGCATTGGACCCGGACGGTACAAGGCGTTCATGGCAATTAAATCTTCAATATTTGTAGGTTTTAATTCCTTCAAATATTTCTGCATTCCCGGGGATTCAAACTGGAATGTACCCACCGTTTTTCCTGCCTGATATAGTTCGAAAGTTTTAGGATCATCCAATGGAATTTCATCAATATCAATATCCACTCCATGGTTTTTCTTTATCAACCTAATGGCATCTTTAATAATAGTCAGGGTTTTCAAACCCAAAAAATCCATCTTTAACATTCCAGCAGATTCTACTACTTTGCCATCAAACTGGGTAACCAATAAGTCTGCATCTTTGGAAGTACAGACAGGAATATATTCCAATAAATCATCAGGAGCGATAATTACTCCAGCTGCATGAATTCCAGTTCCCCTCACCGAACCTTCAACAGTATGCGCAAGATTTAGCACTTTTCCCTGCAAACCTTGGTCTTTTTCTTTAATTTCTCTCAAAGAAGATACTTCTTCAAAAGCCTTATTAAGAGAAGTTCCAGGTGCATCGGGAACTAATTTGGCAAGAGCATTAGCTTCAGCAAGCGGTAATTCTTCAGCCCTGGAAACATCCTTTATGGACATTTTGGCCGCCATAGTTCCATAAGTAATTATCTGGGCTACCTGATTTTTACCATATTTCTTTACCACCCAGTCAATTACATCCTGCCTGCCTCTATCATCAAAATCAATATCAA
>JAHQVQ010000218.1 GCA_019634305.1 Flammeovirgaceae bacterium
ACTGGTTTGAATTTTAATCACTTCAGGAATTGGAGCTTTCTCAAATTCAGCTGTAATTTTATAAGCAATATTTATGGGATAATAATCCAAAGAATCGAATGTTTTTAATTGATTTCTGTCCAGTGGAGATTGATCACTGGTTTTAAACATTTCATTTTTTTCCTTTCTGAATGTCGCTATTTCCTTTTCATATTGTTCACTCAATTCCTCTCCACTAAAAGAGTAAATAATGATCAGTGCCACAACCGCAATCAGCCCAAGAAAAAAGATATTATTAGATTTTACTTTCATTAATTCAATTTTTTATTTCTGTTGAAATAGTGCTAAAAACCTAAGTAACCGTGATCAATTCCTTTAAGTCAATTCTTCCATACAAAACTATAAAATACCATTTGAAAAAATACATAGTGAATGTTTTTGATTTTCTGAATGAAATTTTATTTCTATTATTGGTTGATAATCAGATTAATCATTTTAAAATATTAAAACTTTTTTCACTTGATTTTAGTAATAGAGAAATTACTCTTATCGATAAAGTGAAGTATCGTGAATAAGGGTAATTTCTCTCTCAAGCTCAAGTTTTACCTATAATTTTTCTTCCAGAATTTTTTTGATCTCATCAGGTCCCGGAGAAATTGCGAGTATTTTGCCATCTCTATCAATAAGGATTTTTTCCCCTCCGGAATTTGGAATGCCGTATTTTAACCAAAGGTCTTGTTGATCGTCCAATTCTAATAAATTTAGCCAGGGGAATTTTACTTTTCCCAAAATTCTTTCCAGCGCATCCGTATTTTTAAACTCTCTTGCCACCCCAATTACATTAAACCCCTTGTCTTTATAAGCCTCATAAATGGGAACTACCAATTTACTGGTTGTAATACAACCTCCACACCAGGAACCCCAAAGGTCAAGCAAAGTGATTTTTCCTTCCAGTTTATCAGAAAGTGTAACAGGATTCCCGTTTAAGTCTGGTGCGGTAAAATCCAAAAATTCCTTGCCCACTTGAATTCTTTTGAAACTGATAAGTATTTCTTCGATAAAAGGAGTATAGGAGTGGTCTGGAAATTTTGGGGAAAGGAGTTTGAAGTTTTGTTGAATATCTTCAAAATGGGACTTTAACAGGTTTTTGTTTGTCACATTTCTAAGGAGCAAGTAGTAGGAAAGGGTGTTATGATTATGCTTTATGTAATTGGAGGTGAAAGTATATCTGGCATTCTGAAGACTATCTATTTTTAATGCGAGTATTTTCCCTTCTGGGGTTTTGTCTTCATGGTTGACTCTCATTTTTTTTAGTATCCAATTTTTTCTATAAAAATCTTCTGTTGACCCATTCTTCATCTTTTGATTCAGCACTAAAGCGGAATCATTGTAAAAATTTCCAGCTTCTTCCAAACTATCCCATCTATTATATAACTGATCGATTTGATTGTTAAACTGAGTACCTACTTTTTCCCCATAAGCCATGAATGCCTGATTAATTTGTCCTCCTTCTATTTTGTTAATCAGATAATATCCATCAAATTCAAAAGGGAAAAGGGAAAAGCTAATTTCTCCGTCAATAGGAAAAAAGGGAAGAAACCACTCATTACTGGTATTTGGTATTCTAAAATTGATTGTATATGCTTCCAACTCTTCAAATTGAAAGGTATAGAGGAATTCCCCATTTTTTATAGGAACCACAAACACCGAATCATTTACTTTTTTACGAAATGTTTCAATTTTTAATTCCGTAAATGACGTATCACTTACAGTACCTTTAATAGTACACTTGAAAGGCTGGGCATTTAAAAATGTTATACAAAACATTAGGCAGCCAAAAGCCAATACACTTTTTAAAAAGGAGGTTTTGATAGGAAAATACATAGAAAAAGTTTTAGGATTTAGTAAAAAAAATGGGATTCACTTAATTTTAAAAATTATATAGTGCATTACACGGGGTTCTTAAAATTAAGTTTAGTGAATTTTAAATTTTATTTTGTTCCTTTTGATATTTTGGATTGAATATTTATTGCATATTACGCAATGTACTAGGTTAAATATTCAATGAGATAGGATCTGAAAAGGTCCTGGCAAAGGTTGAAAAAAAGTAAATTAATCTTTTTTTGAAAAGATACTGATACCATAAATGGAATCTGAAATTAAAATACTTTACAAACAATTTCGTCCCAGACTTGAAGATTTAGAATCAGAGCGACATACTGATTTTAAATATCGGGTGAATCCACTGGTTTGTTGCAAAAGCTTATTTTAGTGAAAAATGGTGAATAAGGATTTAGAGTTTTCAATTCCTCCAATTTTGTGGTAGATTTTTTTAGCAAATAAGCTATCTCTATTCTTAATTTGCACTTGTTGTAATTCATTAAAATCTACCTATGAAAAAATATTTACCCATAATTCTTGTACTTTCTACTTTCAAGTTTTTAATTCAATGGTTTGGGAACCGGAATTATGGTTTCCATCGGGATGAGTTACTTCATTTGTCAGTTAGTGAGCATTTGGACTGGGGATTTATGGAGTTTCCCCCAATGATTGGACTTATCGGAAAAACTGCTTACCTGTTATTCGATTATTCTCTTTTAGGAGTGAGATTATTTCCAACATTGGCAGGGGTTGGAATCTTGATTTTATGTTGTCTGATCGCCATTGAAATGGGAGGGAAATCCAAAGCTGTGTTACTCTCCGGAATATGTGTTTTGGCATTTCTTCCATTTTATAGAAATCATACTTTATTCCAGCCAGTTGCATTTGATCAATTTTTCTGGACACTTGCTTTTTTCCTTTTAATCAGGTTTATCAACTCACAAAATAGAAAATATCTATTGCTATTGGGTATAACCTTTGGATTAGGCTTACTGACGAAATATACTATTTTTGTCTGGGCATTTGGTGTGTTTATTGGCTTATTTTTCCATAAAAGAGGGGCAATTTTCAAAAGTAAGTGGATATACATTTCTGGATTTATTTCCCTCTTCATTTTCCTGCCTAATCTGGTATGGCAAATACAACATGACTATCCACTATTGAAACATTTGGAAGCCCTAAAAGAATACCAGCTGGATGAAATTAATCCCATGGAATTTGGATTGGCACAATTAGATTATCCATTTACCCTGGCAGTTAGTTTGGTAGGGTTAGGAGCCTTTTTAATTGACAAAAACTTAAAGCAATATCGTGCAGTTGGAATTGCAATTTTGGTAAGTTTTTGCACCATGTGGTTATTAAATTCAAAAGCCTATTATGTCTTTGCTATTTACCCGGTATTGTTTGCAGGAGGAGCGGTGAAAATTGGAGCTGTATTTTCCAAAAAACCTGCCCTGGTCTATATTGTGGTAGCTGTTGTGCTTTTTCCTTCCATCTATTCTATTCCTGCAGCCACACCGATTTTACCAATTGATGATTTTGTTAGATACAAAGATTTACAGGAAGACAATGGAAGAATTGAACTTACCGGAGATTATGCGGACATGTTTGGCTGGGAGGAGCAGGTGAACTTAGTGGATAGTGTTTATCGGTCTTTAAGCTCTGAAGAAAAGGCTAATTGTGTGATCTGGGCAGAGAATTATGGAGAAGCAGGAGCTGTTAAAATACTCGGAAAAAAATACGGTCTTCCCAACCCTATAAGCAGGCACGGAAGTTTTTGGACATGGGGATATGGGAATAAAGATGCGGAAGTCTGGATCAGTTTAGGCAATGAGCAACCATCTGTGGAGCATGTTTTTGAGGAAATTGAACTTGTGAAAATAATTACCCACAAATATGCCATTGGTGAAGAAAACGGAATCCCGCTTTATATTTGTAGAAAGCCAAAAATAGCCATTGACAAATGGTGGAAGGCCTATGAGGAACATATTTTTGAATGATCTGAATAAAAAACAAGTGGAACAGCTAAGTGTTTTTAAATCATTGTCTTTATAGTTGTGAGGTGTTTTATGCTTAAAAGTTAGGGAGGCTTTATTTTTATTCTGTTAATAGTGGTTTTGTTTGAAATATTTTTTTTTAGATGTAATTTGGCTGAATGAAAATTCGATTATTATTCATGTTCATTGGAGTATTAGTATTCAACTGTACCTCCGCCCAAAGCCATGAGAAATATATCGAGTTAATTTGAGAGGCTTGGACTTTTTACGAAGCCAAAGAATTTCAAAAATCTGCTGAAAAATATAAAGCAGCATTTAATGAAGTAGAAAATGTAAAACGAAGTGACAGATATAATGCTGCCTGTTCTTATGCACTATCTAATGATCCTGAAAATGCATTTTATCATTTATTCCTCCTTGCCAAAAATCCATACCTTTATAAAAATTATGGCCATATCATAAAGGACTCTGATTTAAAAAGCCTACAACAGCCGATGGAATGCATTAATATCATTAGTAAAAGCGAACCAGGAAGAGGCAGAGGAATGTTATGATAGGACATTAATAGCTAAACTTGATAATATTCACAATGATGATCAAAAATTTAGAGTTCAAATTGGAGATGTAATAGACAAATTCGGTAGGGATTCTGAAGCGTGTAAAGCCAGCCATGCTAAAACTAATGGTTGAAACTGATTCAATTAACCTGATAAAGGTTTCGAAAATTCTGGATGAAAGAGGCTGGATGGGTTCGGAAATTATTGGAAATAAAGGAAGCAGAGGTCTTTTTTTAGTTATTCAACATGCTGATAGATACCCTGAAAAACAACGGAAGTATTTAGCCATGTTAAAAGAAGCAGTAGACCATGATAGAGCTAAACCCCATAATTTATCATACTTGGATTTAGCATATTTGGAAGACCGTGTAGCTGTAAATAATATGGGGGAGAAACAAGTTTATGGTATTCAAATGGATATAGATCCGGAAACTGAAGAGTATTTTGTATATCCTTTAATTGATCCGGATAATGTTGATAAAAGGCGTTCCGAAGTAGGGCTGGAGCCAATGAGTGAATATTTGGCTTTTTGGAAGCTTTCGTGGGATGTTGAAGAATATAAGGAATTGCTAAAAAAGATGTAGACTGAGATTGATACAAAATGAAACTTACAAATCTCGATTGAAATCTGCCCTTTGGAATTCTGAAGTTCTATAATAAGAATTCCATTTGTCGAGGGTTGAACAGTTGAAGTGAAAAATTTCAAAATGGATAAATTTGAAGACAACGGTAAACAACTCAGCGAGTTTGGTAATTATAGGATCATTGCTTGTCCGCAATGTCAAAAACCTATCGATTTTTATGCTGCTAAAATAATTTGTGATCATTGTGGATATTTAAAAGAAATACCCGAAAGCGAATCTATATTTTCCGTATTCCCGATTTCCAATCCGATTCGAAATTACCTAAGTATTAATTGCTGTGGAAAGGAATTATGGGCTGAAAACCTTGAACATTTGACTTTCATAGAGGAATTTGTAAAGGCTGACTTGAGGATCAGAACTCCAAACATTAATCAGAGCCTGGCAAGTCGTTTACCTCAATGGATAAAAAGTAAAAAGAACCGAACGGAAGTCTTAAAATGTATTCATAAACTTTGGGAAAAGCTAAAAAATGATAATTATCAAAAGAGGTTTAGGGAATCTAAGGAAGATAAATAATCGGACTCAAGGCTTGTATCAATCTAAAACTTCTGCCTGCCATCGCTATAATATACAAAAACAGAGACTAGTTCTTATTAAATTCATAAGTTTACAATTCTGTATTTTAAAATAATAAAATTAGATATGAAGAATATAGGTTCATTAGTAGCTGTGATATTGGGAATAGCATTATTAACCAGTTGCAATCAAATGACTTTGATTTCTAAAAAAGATGTTCCTCAGGAGAAGATGGAGGAGATTTTTCATGAGGTAAAAACTCCATTTAAGTATGGCATAGTTTTTCAACATCCTGATAGTAGCAAAAAGGTGGATTCACCTTCTATTTTTCGGCAAGGTGATGTCTGGTATATGACTTACATTATTTTTGATGGTAAAGGATATGAAACATGGCTTGCGGAAAGCAGCGACTTGCTTCATTGGGAATCGCAAGGGAAAATATTGTCATTTTCAGAAAACACCTGGGATGCCACCCAAAAAGCTGGTTATATGTCTTTAGTTAACATTGATTGGGGTGGTGATTATTCCGTAGAGCAATTCCAGGATAAATACTGGATGACCTACCTGGGAGGAAATACTCCCGGATATGAAGCAGGGGTATTAAAGGTTGGGTTGGCGAACTCCAACTCTTTAACTGAAGTGCATGAATGGAACACAAATAATCCAACGATTTTGTCACCAGAAGATGGAGATGTTCGTTGGTTTGAAAACAAGACTATTTATAAAAGTTTGGTTATTCATGATAGACAAAAGCATACGGGGTATCCCTTTGTGATGTATTATAATGCGAAGGGGGATACCGCTGATTTCGAAAGCATAGCAATGGCAGTTTCTGATGATATGTTATCGTGGAAACGGTATGGGAAAGATCCGGTAATTACCAAAAGAAAAGGTCTTTGTGGTGATGCACAGATTGCAAAGTACAAGGATATTTACATTATGTTTTACTTTGGGGCATTCTGGAAACCTGGAGCATTCGAGCGATTTGCTTGTTCTTACGATTTAATCAACTGGACTGATTGGAATGGTCCTGATTTGATTGCACCTTCCGAAGATTATGATCATAAATATGCGCACAAACCTTGGGTAATAAAATGGAACGGAGTAGTTTATCATTTTTACAATGCTGTGGGGGAAAAAGGAAGAGTGATCGCATTAGCTACATCAAAAGAATTAGCTAAATAATTGTAGGAATTACAGGACATGTAATCATTTTAGAATTAGATGTAGAAATCAATTTAGAGCCTTATTAAGTTTGATTTTGTGAAAATAGTAAGTAGTGGATATCCATTGATCAACTATATAAAAGTTTTTACATTTAAAAAAATGGATGGTGAATAATACGTATATCGAGTTTCCTTTAAAAGAAGAATATCCGGCTTATGCAGAGATGTATATGAAATGGTGCAAAAAGGATGGAAGTCTTCTAAAGCAAATGGAAGATAGTTTAGGAAAAACTAAGAAATTGATTGGTGCTTTATCTGATGAGGTATTGGAATTTAGGTATGATAAAGATAAATGGTCAATAAAGGAGGTTTTGGTTCATATCATTGATGATGAAAGAATTTATGGTTACAGAGCGCTCGCTTTTGCCAGAAATGACAAAACGAACTTACCCGGATTTGAGCAGGAGGACTATAATTTGAACGCTGATACTTCCAGCCGAACTATTGAAAATATAATGGAGGAATTTGAAGCTGTTAGAATTTCTACTATAAAATTATACAATGGATTTTCGGAAATTGCCCTCACTAGAAAAGGAATTGCAAATGGAAATCAGGCAAGTGTTCGTGCTTTAGGGTATCATATTCTTGGGCACGAATTGCATCATATAAATATGATTGAAAAAGTTTATTTAAAAGATAAATAGTAAGTTTATTAAATGAACTTAAATCAGATAACAATTCCTTCACTGGATTTGGCAAAGGCTGTACCTTTTTATGAAAAATTAGGTTTGAAACTTATTGTGGAGGCTTTGCCGCATTATGCCAGATTTGAATGCCCGGATGGAGATTCAACTTTTTCCATCCATCAGATAGAAAGTTTACCCAAAGGAGAAGGCATATATGTGTATTTTGAATGTGAAAATCTGGATGAATATGTAAAAGAACTTGTGGCGAAAGGAATCGAGTTTGAAGAATTACCTAATGATAAAACATGGCTGTGGCGAGAGGCAAGGTTAAAAGATCTGGATGGAAATCAATTGATACTGTTTTATGGAGGAGAGAATAGATTAAATCCACCGTGGAGGGTTGATATAGCATCATCATAAGCAGGTTGAAGGCGTTTTTAAAACATGAATGAATTTCAAAATAGATTATCCATTTGGAAGGCTCTATCTGAGTTTTATCTAGATACAGAGCTTGTGGAGGAGGATTATAACTCAATTTTTCAAATATTAAAAGCATCAGAAAAATCTTTGAAAGCACTCAAAGAAATCGATTTATACGAAGTTTTCCCTACACTTCAAAAAATTCTTCATAGTGTAGCTGGAGAGTGGCAAGGATTTGATGAAAATTGGTTAGTAAGGGAATGTCAAAAAAATTACCATCGAAGAAATAATATCCTATTTAGGATCATAACCAAAGTTCGGAATAAAAATATTTATTGGATGAGAGAAAAACATTGGAAGGAGATAGAGAGGAGGTTTGAAAATTAGTAGATTAGCAAGTAAATACTTTTTGAAATAAATCAAACAATCTTGAAAAAATACATTCTTCTTTTATTAACATTTTCAATTCCTTTTTTAGGCTCTTCTCAGGTGCTCAAGCAGCAAATTCCAGATAAAACAGTTGTCCTTACTTTTGACGATGCTCCGGCAAGCCATTATTCAATTGTAGCTCCATTATTGAAAAAATATGGTTTTAATGCTACCTTTTTTGTTTGTGAATTTCCTCCAAATTATGCTGATAGTACGCTATACATGAATTGGAGACAAATTAGGGAACTTGACAAAATGGGTTTTGAAGTGGCCAATCATACCCACACACATAAACATGTGAGTAAGCTTTCCGAAGGTGAATTTATTGCTCAACTTGAGTACATAGAGCAAAAATGTGAGTCGTTGGGGATTGATAAACCTGTGAATTTTGCTTATCCTGCTTACTTTGTTAGTTTACCAGCACTTGAAACTCTTGAAAAGAAAGGATATCAATTTGCACGTATTGGAGGAGATAGGGTATATAATCCTCAAAAAGACCATCCTTTTTTAATACCAAGTTGGTCGATGACAAGCAAAAACAAAAAGGAGATAACAGCAGCTTTCAAGAAAGCTAAAGATGGGCAAATCGTAGTACTGACTATTCATGGTGTGCCAGATATAGAACATCCCTGGGTGGATACCTTACCTGAAATATTTGAAGAACACCTCAAATATTTATCAGATAATCAATACAAGGTGATTTCCATAAAAGAATTGGACGACTACATTGATCATGAAAAAACGAAAGAAATGGTGGTTCCTAAATTAGAAAAGTAAACAAAAAAATTAGATTGAATACTTAAAACTTTGAAAAATAGATTTTATGAAATGCCCAAGAAAAAACAAATAGCATTTCAATTGAGACTTGGGGGGGTATGCTTATTTGTTATTCTTTTCTTTGGGATGGTTCTCTTCTTAATTGACGCTAGATTATTACCATTACTTTTTTTTATAATAGGCATTGTTTTGTCAGTAATTGCACCATTTCTAGATGTTCCTTCTTTAATTAAGAATGGTGATCTGAAATATCATTCCTTATTTCTTTTAGCTGAAAAAGAAAATCGTGGAGTTGTGAAAATTCATGGAGGAACTTTATTTGATTATTATTTCGCTTTAGATCAAAAATTAAGTGGTAAGGACAGAACAAAGTTGATCATCTCAGAATATCTAAAAGGCATGATGAGCTTAGCTAAAAATAGTAACCAGGAACTTGTGTTTAAGGGGACAAGCTACATCATAAATGAAAGGACCGCTGATAAAATCGGATTGAAAAAAGTTAAAACAAATGGCATTTCTAAATTAATCTTAATGTACAATTATTTTAACCTGATGGCTTCAATTTATCTGTCTAAAAATACAATTGAGTTTCCAAGCCTGAATAGAATAAACACTTATCAATTTAATGCTCAGGATATTATGAAAAAGGAACAATTCATCAATAAATTAATATTGAAATTAGAAAATTCCTCTACTACTAATTTGTAAACTAATGCCAAAGGATAAAGAGGACTTTGGAATAATTTTTAAACCCATTTAAACCTCATAAAAAATAAACAGCCCAAATTACTGCTAATAATAACATAGTGATTCCTAGAAAAATCCCCATAAGAGATTTGAATTCATATAACCACTGTGAATAAATAATGGATTGATCAGGATATTCAGGATTATAGCGAATAGCAACCTTGTATCCTATTTTTTCTCCAAAACTTTTTTCTAATTTATGATAATGTTTACTCCCATTTTTCACTGGTATAACAGATATTTATCAACTTTTAAAATTTCTTAAAGACTTAAAGAAATATTCAGCCTTGAAAACTGCCGTGGATTCGGAAAGGTCACCAAAATAACCTTATGTCATAAATGCTAACTATCTAAAACATTTTAATCCTAAAGTTTACGCTTTATTTTGTCCTTATGTAGGTTACTGTTAAATTGACCCTCTTTTATAGTAAAACCCTTTGGGTAAAAATTAATATTTAAGATGACAGAAATCTCCAGACGTAAATTTGCAAAATCTTTAGGTATTGGATTAGGTGCTACCAGTATTTTACCTTTAGTTTCATTTTCAACAGATAAACCTGTAGATCATAATGCAAAGAAATTGAATATTGCACTTTGTGGTTTAGGTAGATATGCCAATCTTTTAAAGCATGGAGTTACTGAATCTGAGTATTGTAATTTAGCTGGTATCATCACTGGTACGCCTTCTAAAGCTGTTAAATGGCAAGCGGATTACAATATCCCGGATAAAAATATTTACAATTACGAAAACTATGATCAGTTAATAGATAATCCCGATATTGATTTGGTTTATGTGGTTCTTCCTAATTCCATGCATAAGGAATATACCATACGAGCTGCAAAAGCCGGAAAGCATGTAATTGTTGAGAAACCGATGGCATTAACAGAAAAGGATTGTCAGGAAATGATAGCTGTTTGTAAATCTGAAGGTGTTCAATTGGCATTAGGCTACAGGTTGCATTACGAGCCAAATCATTTGGAAATCAAACGTTTAGGCCAGGAAAAGGTATTTGGGGATGTTAGGCTAATAGAAGCCTCATTGGGATATAGTTTGAGTAATATTGATCCCAATGACTGGCATTTAAAGAAAAGCCTTTCTGGAGGAGGTCCCCTCATGAATTTGGGTGTTTATTGTGTACAAGTTAGCCGATATGTACTTGGAGAAGAGCCAATAGCTGTTACGGCTCAATTTGGTCCTGTTAATTTGCCACATTTAAAATCGGAAGTTGAGGAATCTATTACCTGGCAACTTGAATTTCCAGGTGGAGCAGTTTGTACTTCCAGTGCAACCACCAATAGCAACATTGACAGGTTTTATGCTGCTGCCGAAAAAGGAGCCTTTGAATTGAGCCCTGCAGTTAGCTATGGGCCGTTTGTTGGAAAATCGAGCAATGGTCCCTTTGACTTTCCGGTAATAAACCAACAGGCTGCACAATTAGATGGTATCGCAAAGTTTATTTTGGAAAACAAAGATGTTCCAAATCACATATCTGGGGAAGAAGGAAGGAAAGATTTAAAAATAATTGAAGCGATTTATAAAGCTGCTGAAAGTGGGGTACGTGTGGATATCAAATAAAAAAGTGTTCTATTTGCAATCTATCAGCAATTTCAATAGTACTGTAAAAAAACTTTGTCAGAGCAAGGTCTTCGCTAGAGACCTTGCGTAAATCGAGCTTCAGAAGTTTTAAAGACACAGGGTCGCGAAATCGCAGACTCTGCTAGGACATCCTTTTTGGTCACATTGGGAATTGCAGGCAATTAATCTTATTGAACCATATAATATATTTCAAATTGAAATTGGATCTGCTACATTTGACTGTACAGGAAGTTAAGCTTAAAACACTTTATTTTATAGAGATGAAAAAGGAAAGAAAGAAATATGACAAATCTTTTAAGCAGATGGCAGTAGAGCTATGCTTAACAGGTAAATCTACTAGAGAAGTAGGCCAAGATCTTGATGTTCGTACAGAATTAATTACCCGATGGAAACGAGAATTTACTGAATATGGGAAGAATAGTTTTGCAGTGAATGGCAAAGCTGTTATGACAGATGAACAAGCTGAGATAGCAAGATTAAAGAAGGAATTAAAAGAAGCAGAAATAGAACGGGAAATCTTAGTTAAAATTGAGCAAATGCCAGAAAGCAATTTTGAGGAAATCATAGCTAAATATGTAGAAATGAACATTGCCCATCCATTTATGGATGGAAATGGAAGAACGATGCGTATTTGGTTAGATCTGGTTTAAAAAAATAGAATAGGGAAGGTGGTAAACTGGCAGTTTGTAGATAAAACATTGAACTTGCATGCAATGGAGAGGAGTCCCGTGAATGATTTGGAATTACGTATATTGCTTAATGGGAATTTGACAGATGAGGTGGATAATAGAGAAGTGATTTTTAAAGGTATAGAGCAATCCTATTATTATGAAGGGTAAGTACCAATACTATTTTATATTGAGTACTTTTATCTCATTATCAAAAAGTTGTGGCACTTATTAAGTATATTTAATTCTGCACATCTATTTATAAGAAGGAAGATAATATTTAATGCCACCTATCAATAATATTTGGTGGATATAGTGCATTGATTTTAGGATGTTATTTGCAGTAAGGCGAACCAAGTTTACCTCGCCCCACCACTCCAAACAACTTGACTGATTACAAAGACATTTCATTTTGGCTACAACAACGACCGTTTTGGCTACATCTATTTTTTGTTAATGCTACAACTTTGTGCATTAACAAAAAAGACAGAAAAATGAATATCGTTTTAACAGGCTCATTAGGCAACATTAGTAAACCACTTGCAACGGAATTGATGGCAAAAGGACACTCGGTAATTGTTATTAGTAGCAATCCCGAAAAGGAAAAAGAAATTGAAAAATTGGGTGCAAAAGCTGCCATAGGTACAATGGAAGATGTATCTTTTCTAACAGAAGCTTTTAAAGGTGCAGATGCGGTGTATTGTATGGAAACATTTGGCTTCTTCAATCCAGATTTTGACTATCTACCATACATCGACCAAATTGCCAACAATTACAAACAGGCGATTGAACAATCTGGTGTACAAAAAGTGATTCATTTGAGTAGTGTTGGCGCTCATACTTCTGAAGGTGTGGGTATCTTGAAATTTCATCATTTAGCAGAAAGTATAATGAGTCAACTTCCGAAAGAAATAGTCATTAAATTCATTCGGCCAGTCGGATTCTATGTGAATTTATTAGGTCAAATTCTCACAATTAAATCACAGGGTATGATCGTTTCTAATTTTGGTAGCAAAGAGAAAGAACCGTGGGTTTCGCCTTATGACATTGCCACTGTGATTGCGGAAGAATTTGACTGCCCGTTTGACTACAGAAAAATCCGTTATGTAGCCAGTGATGAATTTTCGGCTAATGAGATAGCAGAAGCATTAGGCAAGGCTATTGGGAAACCTGATTTGAAATGGGTAACTGTAACAGATGAACAGTATTTGGATGGGTTGTTAAATTTTGGAATGAATAAGCAGATTGCCGAAGATTATGTGGCAATGCAAGCAGCCCAGCGAAACGGAAGTATTTATGAAGATTTCAATGAACACAAACCCACATTCGGTAAAGTGAAACTCCCTGATTTTGCCAAAGAGTTTGCGGCCATCTACAACCAACAATAATTATCTTTATGGAATATGGCAAACAAAAAACCACATAGAATTAAAACGATTAGTGAATTTCATAAATTCAGAGGTTTGCCATTGCCAGAACATCCCCTAATTAGTGTGATAGATTATGCTTCGATAAAGCATTCGAATGAAAATAACTCAATGAGTTGGGTACTTGATTTTTATTCTATTTCTTTAAAAAAAGCATCACACACCAAGTTTAAGTATGGGCATCAGCGGTGCGATTTTGACGAAGGTTCATTGTTTTTTATGGCACCTAACCAAGTGTTTCGTGTGGAGGTTGACAAAGACCATACGCCAGTAAATTCAGGATGGCTTTTACTTATTCATCCTGATTTTATTTGGGGTACAGCTTTGGCAAAAACAATCAGGCAATACGATTTTTTTGATTATGCCATAAATGAGGCGTTGTTTCTTTCCCCAAAGGAAGAAGCTACTATCAATAATGTCATTCAAAATATTCAGCAAGAGTATCAAACAAGCATAGATAAGTTCAGCAAACAAATCATTAGTACGCATATTGAAAATTTGCTCAGCTATTCGGAACGGTTTTACCATCGTCAATTCATAACCAGGGAAAAAGCAAATCATCAAATTTTAGAACGTTTAGAAAAACTATTGATCGATTATTTTAACAGCGATGATTTGGTCACAAAAGGACTACCAACTGTTCAATATGTTTCGGAAAAATTGAATGTTTCACAAAGTTACCTAGGTAGCCTGCTTAGAGTGATAACAGGACAAAATACCCAGCAACACATTCACGAAAAACTAATTGAAAAAGCCAAAGAAAAATTATCTACAACCAACCATTCCATAAGCGAAATTGCTTACGAATTAGGCTTTGAGCATTCGCAATCATTCAGTAAACTTTTCAAATCCAAGACGCAACTCTCCCCTTTGGAATTCAGACAATCGTTTTTTTGACAAAAAAAGTCCAACTGCAACATTGACTAAAAATTCTTGTCTGCCAACAAGTGGACAAACACGTTTTTTATTTTAGTCTTTTAAGCCAATTCCAAAATTATGGTTTGCAACAAATAATTGATCTATTCTCATTATTTTTAAGGCGAATAATTGCTGTATTTACCGCAATTAATTTGTTCTATGTAATCGGTAAAATTTAAATATATTGTATTTTGCCACAACTGATTGATACTGAGATGCAATTGCTCTATATAAATTAGTGCTGGTGCTTAATGATGCCTAAATACATATATCAATATCCTAATTGGCCCAATTTCACCTGGGATGAAAAGAAAATTCAGGTGATTCTTGGAAAGGTTCGTCATCTTCAGGGCAAGTTATTTGGACAAATGAGCTCATTTGGTTTTTCAATCAAAAAAGAGACTATGCTATCTGCTTTGACGCTTGATGTCTTAAAATCTTCAGAGATTGAGGGTGAAAATCTAAATTATGAGCAAGTGAGGTCATCTATTGCTAGAAGGTTAGGTATTGAATATGCTGGAATGACGTATTCAGGTAGAGATGTAGAGGGAGTAGTGGAGATGATGCTTGATGCTACCCAAAATTATAATGAAATATTTGATGAGGAAAGGCTATTTGGATGGCATGCTTCATTATTTCCTACCGGCTATAGTGGAATGCATAAAATTGAGACAGCCAGGTATAGAACAGGGGAAATGCAAGTTGTTTCTGGGCCAATGGGAAAAGAAAGAGTTCATTTCGAGGCTCCGCCTCCAGAGATTGTAAAATCGGAAATGGATATTTTCCTGAAATGGTTTAATCACTACTCTGATATTGACCTGGTATTAAAATCTGCCATTGCTCACTTTTGGTTTATTATTATCCATCCTTTTGATGATGGAAACGGAAGAATTGCAAGAGCAATTTCTGACCTCCTCCTTGCTAAAGCTGATAATAGTTCCCTAAGGTTTTACAGCCTTTCAAATCAAATTCTAATTGAAAGGAAAGTATATTATAGTATTCTTCAAAAAGTACAACATAACGAAGGCGATATAACCGAATGGCTGGATTGGTTTTTAAATTGTTTGTATAAATCACTTGAAAGTACAGAGGAAACAACTAAAAAAATAATATTTAAAGCAGAGTTCTGGGATAAACATAAAGAAACTGAACTAAATAGTCGTCAACGGTTAATGCTAAATAAATTATTGGATGGCTTCGAGGGAAAATTAAAATCTTCAAAGTGGGCTAAAATTACAAAGTGTTCATTAGATACAGCTCTGAGAGACATCAAAGATTTGATAATAAAAGGCATTTTAAAACAAGAAGAATCAGGCGGAAGAAGCACAAACTATGAGCTTATTAAATTCTAAAATAGACACTGGATATAGTTAATACGGGTTTCCTTGCTTAAGAAAAAAAAGCTGTAGGGGTATATCAGGTATAGAGTTTATAGAAGACTGAAAGAGTCATAACAATGTTGTTTTTTTGAGCAAAATAATGATTAAAACATCCAAAAACTTAGTCAAACAAATTAGATGATTAACGTGCATTATGATGTTTTTTCGTGCAATTTCTCACAATAAAACAGCTATAAGCACAGAACAGGGACTATATGCACGGAAAAAGTGGAACTTGGGGGATTCCTTTTGTTTGATTGTAAGTATCTGGTTTTCTTTTGGTTATGGGGTTGTTGGTTTTGGTTGGTCAGACAAAATTTTATTTTGACCAGGCTAGGTTAACCCTTCCGTCTAAATAAAAAGCCTTACTTATCCTTTCTGTTAATTAAGATTTCTGTGATTAATTTAAATAACTATCATTCTTAATTAAGATATTTAGTGTTTTCTTAATTAGTGGTTACCTTTGTTAAAGGAAACAAATAATTGTAATCATGCAAAAATTCAAGGCAGGAAAGTATATAAACCAGGGGACTTACAAAAGCTTTCAACCTGAAAAAATAAATAGACAGTGGAAAATTGAGAATATGGAGTTGTTGAACTTGCTAAGTCAGGCAGATAGACAATTAGGTCGACTAGATATGTACTCTGAGTATATCCCAAATATTGATCTATTTATCAGTATGCATGTTTTAAAAGAAGCCACACAATCGAGTAAAATTGAAGGAACTAAAACTAATATTGAGGAAGCACTCCTTGATAAAGAAGACATTTCAGCAGAAAAAAGAGATGATTGGGAGGAGGTTCAAAATTATATTTCAGCTTTAAACCAAGCAATTGCTAAACTTGAGGAATTACCTTTCTCTTCACGTCTAATAAGACAAACTCATGAAACGCTACTTTCTGGAGTAAGAGGGAAACATAAACTTCCAGGGGAATTTCGTAGTAGCCAAAATTGGATTGGAGGAGCAAGCTTAATTGATGCAACGTTTATTCCTCCTATACATACAACAATTCATGATTACATGAGTGATTTAGAAAAATTTGCTCATAGTCAGGAAATATATTTTCCAGAATTACTCAAGATAGCATTAATTCATTACCAGTTTGAAACTATCCATCCTTTTTTAGATGGAAATGGGAGAGTAGGACGACTTATGATTACCTTATACCTTGTTGAAAAGGATATTTTAAAGAAGCCAATTTTATATTTATCTGATTTTTTCGAGCGAAATAGAACTCATTACTATGACAACTTGATGAGAGTCCGAGAAAAAAACGATATTACCCAATGGTTTAAATTTTTTTTAGTTGGAATAATTGAAACTGCAAAGAGTAGCATATTAGCATTCGATAGGGTTCTGAAGCTAAAACAAGATGTTGAAACTCGACTCCAAAGTCTTGGAAGCAGAGCAAATAATGCAGGTATTTTAATTAAGGATTTGTACCAACATCCAATTTTGCATGCACAAAAAGCGAAAGAATTAACAGGTCTTTCATCTCCTTCTGTTTATAAGCTTTTGGAAGAACTAGAAAAATTGGAGATTATTCATGAGGTCACTGGAGCAAAGAGAGGTAAAATCTATCTTTTTCGGGATTATATTGACATATTTCAGAATGAAGACTGATAAATAATCAGGTTCCGATGAGCAAAAAAATACTCTCTTAGAACATCATTGAGAATTTTTGCTAAATCTTCATTTTGAATACCAAAAGTTTTTAATAAATCAATACTCTTTACGATAAGCAAAAACCTTAAAATTATGATGCCTGAATTATCAAAAGTTAAGGGAGTTCATCCTGGGGCGATACTTAAGCGAGAGCTGAAAAAAAGAGGCATAAGAAACAAAGAATTAGCTCTATCAATCAATGAGCATCCTGAAACCATTAGTGCGATTTTAAAGGAAAAGAGGGGGATTAACCCTAAACTATCTATAAAGCTTGGAAATGAATTTGGTGCAGAAAGTGATTGTTTTATGCTATTACAAGCATCCTATGATGTTAAAAAGGAACAATTAAAATCTCCTCAGCCAAAACCTGATTTAACACAAATTCGGAAATCTTTATTTTGGGATACCAATTTTGATAGAATTGATTGGGATAAGAATAAAATGTCGATAATAAGAAGGGTTTTTGAAAGAGGTAATGAAGAAGAGATAAATGAAATTATCAGTTTCTACGGAAAGGAATCTGTAAAAAAAGAATTAAGGGGGGAGGAAAATGATTTTCTACCATCTTTTAGAGAAAATATTGAGACCTATATTGAAAAAGAATAATCCTTATGAAAAAAATACTGTTGTTCATTGTTCTGACATTAAATTCCTATGTTGTGAATGCACAAAGTCTTTCTAAAGAACAGGCAATTGATTTTGCTGAAAAACTCAATGAGGTTCAGGTTTTATCGGAAAAAGGCAGGGATGCCTTGGTTAAAATGATCAACAATAATGAACTGAAACGATCAAAGAAATCCAGCCTGATGGACGGAAGTATTTCAATCACCAGTGCTTTATCTCATGCTCAAATTTTATATTTTTTGAACCAGGCCTTTTACAATGATTTACAATTTCGATCTGGTTTGGTAGAATGGTCAAATTTAAAGACTAAGGAAGA
>JAHQVQ010000219.1 GCA_019634305.1 Flammeovirgaceae bacterium
AGGCAATACTCGAAAATTAACAGTAGCTTTTGCCTCTGAAGGAAGTACATTATCCTTGAACCCGGAATTGATTATGGTTGGGGCAGTGGTAGTCCTCACAGAAGCATTTCCCGCAGGGCTTTGTTCATAAATTCCTAAAACTACCCCTTCGAAAAGCCATAAATTAGCAAAAACTATTCGCTCAAGAAAAGGCATTTCCGGACCAATATTTCCTAATAATTCCCTGACTGGTTCAGTAAGTCTTTTTTCAAATTGATTATCTCTTAATTTTACAATCGCTCTGGATAATACTTCAATAGCCGTTTCCGATTGAGGCATACTGGAATGTCCGCCAGGAAGATTGATGGATAATTCTACAGAAAGAAATCCTTTTTCTGCAGTTCCGATTAAAGCCACAGGCACATCAATTCCCGGAACTTTTTCTACCGTAATAATTCCCCCTTCATCCATTACAAATTCGGGCTGAATATTATTTTTCTTCAGATATTCTACAATTTTCACAGCTCCTTCTTTCCCACCAATTTCCTCATCATGCCCAAACGCAAAATAAATAGATCTTTCAGGTGAATATCCTTCCGAAAGTAATTTTTCCAAAGCTTCCAGATTCCCGATAATACTAATTTTATCATCTATAGCACCTCTTCCCCAGATATGCCCGTCTGCGATTTCACCACCAAAAGGAGAATGCTTCCAGGTAGAATACATTTCCTTTTTCAGCTTTCCTACTCTTCTTTCAAACTCGATCTGATTTTGTGGTTTTTCAATTGGCACTACATCTATATGTCCCATCAAAATAGCAGGTTTCAAATCGTTATTTTTACCTTTCCATTTATATAGTAAGCTATACTTATTAATGATTTTTCTTTCTAAAAGAGAATCTACCAAAGGATATGCCTCGGATAAAAACTGATGGAAAGCAAGAAAGGGTATGGAATCAAAATCATTAGGATTTTCATAGGAAATGGTAGGAAACTGGATAGCTCTTGAAAAGTTTTGAATGGAATTTTCATTTATTTCAAAATGGCTAACAGGCTCAAAATCAGGCTGCATATTTTTATAAGTAACCGTATTAAAAAGAAGTATTCCAAAAAACAGAATTAAGGTGAAAAGAAAAAAAATCAGTATTTTTTTTATCATTTTTGTATTATTTAAAGCCTAAGGATAAACAAACTAATAGTAATATAAGAAGATTATCAAAGGCATAATTAATATTTTTGTTTCAAATCTTATTTCAATTGGTTTTTTGTGCAGTTAGGGACTCACCCTGGTTAATATTGAGATATTCATTTTTGTATAAAAAGGACTTATTCTTCATTTAATAAACTTAATTCTGTTTAAGTAATCTATGGCTAAAAAGAAGGCAAAATTTGATTTGATTTCCTATGGTAGATATTCCAGGTGGGATAGAGAATCGAATGAATTACCCAAAATTGTAGACCTGACGCATAAAATACCTGCTATTGAAGATGAAGAATTTGGGTACATTATGGAAGTAAAAAGTGCCAAAGGAAAAAGGATTTATTTCATGATTGAACATCCTTCTTTTAAAGATGAATCTGGGAAAACTGTTCCGCCTTTTACCGGAGAAATTTTTATTAAAACTAATCCATTTCGGTTTTTTCTGGGAGATTGTATCTGGCATCCTGTAAAGGACAAAGTAGGGATTTGGAAAATCACCACCAAGTATGATGGAAAAATAATAATGGAAAAATCTTTCGAAATTTTTCTTCCGGTTAGGTAAATTTTAAGAATTTAAATAACTTTAAATAATGAAATAAATCCAACAACTACTTTTACCCCTTTTTCAAGCCAGCTTTTTATTCAATTAGATTTTTTATTAACTACAAATAACTCAATTACAAACTATTAGTTGTTTTAGTTGGAAATAATACACTATCTGTAAAATCATTTCAATCTTATTAACCAAGTGAAATTTCTAAATTATCCTTACTTTCCCGAATTAAATTCTGTAACTCCCTTTTCCTTCGAATAAACCATATTAAACTAAAATTATCTTCATTTATTAAAAACTCTTACTAATAAATAGCAGGCAACTATGGATTCTAGTGCTATCTTTTTAAGTCTGATATTCATTTTTTCCCTCTTCTTTCCTTCTAATTCGGAAAAACCAAAGGGAGAGGAACACTCATCTTATCTTACTTTAAGTAAGACCGAAGGTATCTATCGCATTGAAGGTATGTTTTTTAATATTGACACCAAAGAACCCGTAAGTGGTGTGGATGTTATTATTACCAATATCAATAATGATTTTACTAAAAGGATATCAACAAATGCTACAGGTAGGTTTTCCGCAAAACTTATTGATGAATCTGTATATGCCATTGTTGGGGTAAAGCCAAAGTATTTTCATTCGCCAATCAAGAATGTTTCCACTATTGGCTGGGATTCGCAAGTGAAAATAAATACTAATATTCCGATAAAAAGAATTGAGAAAGGCCGATCATATCTTATAGAAAAACTGGAATTCGAGATTAATGATGTAAATATTTCTGACAAAAAGGGATTTCAAAAAATTGATAATCTATTTGAAATTTTAAGAAGAAACCCTGATATCATCCTGGAAATTGGAGTTCATACTGACTCAAGAGGAAATGATATGTATAACCTGCAGTTGTCACAGGAAAGGGCTGATATGGTAGCCAACTACCTGGCTAATAAAGGTATAAATAAAAACCGGTTGAAAGCTATAGGCTATGGTGAAACCCGCCCCACCAATCATTGTACTAATAGTGTAAAATGTTCCCAGACTGAACATATCCAAAACAGAAGGACAGAATTTAGGGTGATAGAATTTGATCAATAAAACTTTTTACACTATTATTCCGAATCAGAGTTGTTATAAATTAAGTTTGCAGCTACAATTAAACTGACTTTTGCCAAATTATATCTCGAAAACCACCATTAAGTTCATCGAAACTGATTTTTTGGAATAATGCGCTTTTAAAAAGCAGTATTTTATTCCCGCGATTTTTAGCTATGAAAAAAATCTTGTTTACAATATTTTCACCAATTACATTTTTATTACTAAGTCTTTTATTTATAAAGGGTAAGCTATACGCTTTTGATGATATAAAAAACGACAAGTCTACCTTCCTTTCCCGCTCTGACACCCTGAAAAGCCCTTATATTATTAGTGGAAAATTACTTGATCATGAGGTGAAGAAAAAGTCTAAAGCCAAATATTACAATTTTATAATCATAGCCTATAAAGTAACCCGGGACAAAAACAATCAGATTGCCCAACTGAAAATCCAACTAAAAAAACATAAACGATTTATTCAGGAAAATGGAGAATTTGAGTTGGAATTGTATGGGAACAGTGAATATTACATTACCTGCCTGAAAGAAGGATATAGTTCAATTCCTGTGTTTATGCCCAAAAGAAATGTGGCAAAAGGGCAACATATAAGCATTGAAATTCCTATTGAAAAAAGTGAAAATGTAATTGTAAAAGGAAATGTATTAACTGAGGCAAGTGGTTCGGCTATAAATGAAGCCCAGATTACCATCCTAGAGTTAGAAACCGGAATAAAAAGAGTGATCAGTACGGAAAATGATGGCGCTTTTGCCTTTTCCATTAATAAAAAACAACCATACCTTATTCATGCCTATAAAAAGGGTTATTTCTACAATCCTGTAGATACTGTTGCTTCCTTCTCACCTGGGGAATGGTCATTGAATAAAGACATAAAATTACAGGAAATAGTTGTTGGTCAGGCTATTAGAGTTAAAGGATTTTACTTCAATATTAATGACACTACACTTACAGATACCCAAAAGGAAGTGCTGGATAACCTGCTGAATATTATAAAAGATAATCCTGGAATCCATTTTGAGCTTTCCTGTCATTCCGATTCCAGAGGGAATGATGAATACAACATGGTACTCACCCAAAAAAGAGCTGAAGAAGCTGTTCGGTATTTAATTGAACAAGGTAAAATTGAACGGGAAAGGCTTGCTGCTGTAGGATATGGAGAATTTTTTCTGATAAATGACTGTAAAAATGGAATCAAATGCTCCTCCAAAAAACATGAAGAAAACAGGAGAATGGAACTTAAGGTGATGAAAATTGTAGAATAAAAAAAGGAGCTTATAAAAACTCCTTCTTTTAACCTAACAATTAATCAAGTTATAAGATGATTAATCAATCGCAAATTTGAAGTTATGCTTATTACATTTTATAAGAATAGCCTAAAAATGTTTGAGAAAACAAATTGAAATTCAAAAACAATTAAACTTAATCTAAAAAAATGCTTTACAAAAAATAAGCAGAACATTAAACACCTGATACAAAGGTATTCTAGCCCCTACTTAAAATCAATACCCCTTTTTGGGTATTTTACTTAGAAATATTATTAAACCTACCGTTTATTAAATTGACTCAGCTTTATTTCAGTCAGTTTTTGTTTGGTGTTTAAGGCAAACTCATTCTTAAGAATCCAATCATAATATCCTGGTTCTTTTGCCAAAACCTCCAATACAGGCTTGTTTTTGTGCTTGCCAAAATTAAATACTGCAACTCCCTGGTTATTATAAACCATCCGCCCTGCCAGATCAATCATATTTGAGGCAGTGATTTTGTGCAATGCATTTACATCATTTACAACCGGTACAGAAGTTTTTCCTGTTTTAGGGTCCTTAAATTCTAGTCCTTCATATTTCTTCACCTGAGCATCCAACACATCAAAAGTGGCTAGTGTATCAGCTTCTGCACTATGGGCATCTTTTAATTCTTTTCCACAATAGAATTTTACCGCTGCACTAAGTGTTCTTGGTTCCATCATGTGAAATATTTTCTGAGCATCAACCAGCTTTCTGTTGTTTAAATCGAACTCTACCCCGGCCCTCAAGAATTCTTCCACCAAAAGAGGAATATCAAATCTTAATATGTTAAATCCTGCCAAATCACATCCTTCCAGAAATTTAGCCATCTCCTTGGCCATTTGCTTAAATGGAGGAGCATCTTTTACATCTTCATCATAAATACCGTGAATCATACTTGTTTCCGCAGGAATGGGAACCGTAGGATTTACTTTTTTTGTTTTAATGATTTGCTCTCCACTAGGCATCACCTTCACAATTGAAATCTCAACAATCCGATCTTTTATCACATTTATACCGGTGGTTTCAAGATCAAAAAAGGCTAATGGATTTCTTAATTTTAAATACATATTATTTTGTTTTTGGAAAAAACTCTATTTCTAATAAAAATCTGATTACCAGCATTTTAAATCAAAATAAAAAAAGAGTTTATAGAAGTTATAGGGCAGTTTGGTAAATTTTATTTTTAACCGCCATAAAGATGTAAAGTTAAAATCATAATTTAAAATGACCCAAATACCCCACTTTTATTTTAAACTTCAATTTTGACAACTATTCCTCTTCTTCTGCAAACAACCAACTTCTCAAAATTTTAATTTGCTCTTCATTAGGGTTTTCCATCCCTTCAAAAATATGATATTCTGTTTTTTCAGTTACTTCCACCTGTTCCTTCAAAACTACAGAGACTTTTTCCCCATTTTCTTCACTTTCTTCCAGAGGAACCTTTAGCCTTAATACTTCCACAGTTAAAGTATCTCCGGCTTTTGCTTCGGCAGGGAATCCCATTAAAAGTTCTCGGGCATTTTCCAATGAAAGTGATTCCCCATTAATTTTAGCAATAATATCACCTTGTTGATACCCCATTTTCTTTCCGAAATCATCTAGCTCTTCTACACTCTGCAAAACAAAATTACTGTCCTTGTCAAGAGCCAACCCACTAAGGATATTTCCAATAGAGATTTCATTAATTTTTGCTTCCTCCTTATAAACAAACCCAACTTTTGTGAAATATTCCTTTAATGGTAATGGCTCCGATCCTTCTACATACTTAGTGAAAAAATCTCTAATCTCAGGAAAACCAGTCATCTCTGTAATTTTATCAAATAATTCATCGTCTTTAAAAGCCTTGGTTTTACCATAAACCTTTGATAAATCAAGCATCATATTGCGCAATCCGTATTTCCCGCCCGATAATTCTCTTAGTCTAATGTCAAGACAAAGCCCTATCAGCGCACCTTTTTCATAAACATTCCCATATTGATCTTTATATTTTCCCAACACTTCCCTGCTCATCACAGTGAAAGGAACAGTATCATTAAAAGCAGACGCCTGATTCAATTTTGTTCGTATGGTTTCAATAAATTCTTCCGGAGGAAGTAACCCATAATTTACCTGAACATGATTTGCAAAATACTCTGTTACTCCCTCATACATCCATAAATGCTCAGACATTTTTGGCTCAATAAAATCAAAATACTGTATTTCTTCCGAGTGAATACTAAGAGGTGTGACAATATGGAAAAATTCGTGTGCAGCAATATCTCTGATACTTTGAGTAAGATATTTAGGGTCAATTTCAGGAAGAAAATATAAAGAAGAATAGGAATGTTCCAACGCACCCATCATTCCCGATTTTGATGGTTTATCCGTTAAATAAATAAGAAAAGCATATTTTTTTATGGGCAATGTACCTCCCAAATATTTTCTTTGGGCTTCCAATATTTCAGCAATATTTTCTCCAACAAAGCTGGAAGTAAGCTTTTCGTTTGGAGAAAAAACAGAAACAAGTATATCAGCCCCCCCAACTTTAAGGATAGTAGTATCAGGAATATTATACATAATTGGAGCATCTGCCAAATCTACGTAGGAATCAACTTTGTAGGTATCGTATCGGTCTTCTGATTCTTCTGCAATTAAAGCGGTTGAACCATAAAATCCTTCTGGTTTTTCGAAACTCAGTTTGTAGGGAAGCACCTCCATGTCATCGAAATACCCGAAAAAACCAAATGTATTGATTACAAAACTTTTCTTTTCTTCAATGTTTGTTCCGGCAGGTTCGAATATAAAATTATCCTTGTCCGTATCCCAGGTATCTTCCACCCAATAGGATATTCTTTTCAATTTATTACTTTTCTGAATTTCCCAACGGTTATCATCCAGTTTGTTTACAGCAACTTCTTTTCCTTTCTTATCAAAAGCTTTGAAATCGGTAATGAACCTTCCAAAGTCGGAAATACTATACGTTCCGGGTACAATTTTGGGAATATTATAAACAATAGTTTTAGCTTTAATTTTTGGAACAAGCAAATTTACCCGCAACTGGTCATCTTTTACTTCATTAAGGTCGACTGAAAATAAATAGGAATTTTCCTTTTGGGCAACACCTTCAGTAAAAAAGGGAAAAATAAAAATGCAACAAATAAAAAAGGATTTTCTAGCAGGACACAGTTCAGGTATTCTAGGAAAGTGGTTCATTAAATTTTAATAATTTGTATTCAAAAATAATAACTTAATCCCCTTAATATGATTTAATTACTTTTTCTGTGAAAGAAAACTTTTACTTAAACATAATAATCCGGATTGAATTCGTCTTAATTATTAGGTAATATTTTAATTTAGGTCAAAAGTATTTTTTTATTCAAAATAAAACACAATTATTTAATGAAAGGCAAGTAAGATATTTTTTTAGCTGATATTTACATAATTTTTTCTTTCAAGCATTCTTTTCAATCACATAAATCTTTCATAGTATTTTACTCAAATTCAACTATTTACATCACAAATAAAAATATAAACAAAATTAGAATAAGAATTAGCAGCAATATTAACCTTACC
>JAHQVQ010000220.1 GCA_019634305.1 Flammeovirgaceae bacterium
GCATCTATATTGGAATAAATAAGGATATTTTAGCCAAAATAGAAATAGAAGATGATTTATGCAATGGTGGAAAATTAACAATTAATTCAAGTGATAGCCTAACAATTCTCTATAAATTAGGAGAAGATGGCGAATTTCAGACAGATAATGTGTTTGAGAATATCTCTGCTGGGATTTATAATCTATATGCTATAAGTCAGGCAGGATGTGAGGAAACAAAAGCTTTAGAAATTTTAGATTTACAAAAAATAAAAGTTGAAGCTGGAAATAATATTTCCATAAAAAAAGGAACAGGTGTTAAATTAACTGCATCAAATGCAACTACCTTCAGTTGGACTCCAACAATTGGGTTAAGTAACTCCAATATTTCAGACCCAATCGCAATTCCTGAAGAAACAACTACTTATACTGTAACAGGAGTAGACCAAAATGGTTGCATATCACATGACGATATTACTGTCACAGTAACTGATCATGATGAGCTTATTATTTCAAAATTAGTTTCTCCAAATGGAGATGGTATCAATGATTTCTGGGAGATTTATAATAGGGAGCTGTATCCCTCTCTAGTAGTTAATATTTTTAATAGAAATGGAGTTGAGGTCTATAAAGCTGATAACTATCAGAACCAATGGAATGGAGGTGGACATCCTTCAGGAGCCTATTATTACATCATCTCAGTTAATGAAAAAACTCTAACAGGTAGCTTTAACCTTATAAAATAACCTTTATTACTCAGGAAGCTATTTCCTGAGTGCTCTATGAATGGTGAACCAAATATCTATTCCTAATTTCAAATTCAATTTTTATAATCCATCTTAAATATTATGGGGAAAATCATTGTAATTTTAATTCAATTAGTATTAGTAACTAGAGTTGGATTTTGCCAATTTGGTTCAATATTTACACACTCATACCAAGATAATTTTATTATTAATCCGGCTGCAATTGGTTTACAAGAACAAAATAGTGTTGGAGTTTTATATAGAAAACAATGGGAAGGTTTTGAAGGAGCTCCAGATGACCTTTTAGTTACACTACAGATTCCAGGATTAAAGGAGAGAATAGGTTTTGGAGCCATTGCTTTTTCAGAAAACATTAATTTGGTAAACCGTTCAGGTATTCAATTAGTAGGAACATATACCGTCCCATTAAATCTAAATACAAACTTAACTTTTGGATTATCTGGAGGAGTAATGTTAAATAGAATTAATTGGGAAAAAGTTCCGGATATAGATTTAATAGACAATACCCTTTTTAATTTAGATAATTCTATTGAAAATAATGGATCATTTGGCGTAATGCTGGATCACAAAGGACTAAATCTTGGGGTAACATTTAACCAATTACTTACTAAAGAATTTAGTGAAGAAAACATACTTGGAAATTATCTTTACAAAAGTAGAATATTAGCTAGTTATGATTTTCCTATAAAAAATAATGAGCTTAATATAAAACCTCAATTGGCATTTTTTTGGGGCACTTCTCAGGTTCATCAGTTAGAAGGGAGTATTAGTCTTAATTGGAAAGAAATTTTATGGCTAGGTGGTGGATATAGGAGTTATATGGGGAGTTTCATAAGTTCTGGAATTAAAGTAAATTCTAAAATCCGCTTTAGCTATGCCTACGATTTTAACAATAAGAAGAATATTGGAAAATATGCAAAAAAGTCCCAAGAATTTAAATTGACTTATTTATTTGGGAAAAAACATCAAAAAAACCTTTCGGACAAAATCCCAACATTTGAATCATTTGTTTTACCTGAAAAAAATATAAAATCTGATGATGTGTTATACTTAGACAGGTCCTCTATATCATTCGACCCTACAGAAACTTCAATTGAAAACAATTCCTCCAATTTTAGTACTGAAGAAACTAATAAGATTATAAATGGAAAAAGTTTTGCAGTTGAACAAATCAATTTTGCTCCAAGTAGTGTTGATGTTAATAAAGATTCACATGAAGCTTTAGATAAAATTGTCCACTTATTAGAAAAAAATGGAAAAATGAAAATAGAAGTAAGTGGACATACTGATAACATTGGGGATGATAAATTTAATAAGTTATTATCTGAGCAAAGGGCAAAATCAGTCGTAAAATATTTGATCCAAAAAGGTATTTCTCCTAACAGACTAAAAGCAGTTGGCTATGGTGAAACCAAACCAATAGTTTCTAATGATGATGAAAAAAATGGACGCCAACTAAACAGAAGAATCGAAATTAGGGTTTTCATGCACTAAAAAACCAAAAGCAAAATGTGTTTTTAAAGTCTAGTTACCTTTAGAGAAGAAAAAGATCCGAGGGGTATATTTTTGATGTGTGAAAATCGAAATAGCACTCCATTATCATAATTGCCAGTGAACATGCATCTAGAAAAATGGTTTTAAAACCGTACGCAAAAAAAGTTAAAGGAATACTTTGAATTTTGAAGAATGGAAAAAGATTGGCAGCTTTAGGTTGCGAAACACACAATATCCATCAATCTTTCAAAAATGTTATACAAAAATATAAAACAAGGTGGATATGTGGGCGACCAATGCAAAAAGTAATTCAAGAGTTATTTATTAGGAACAGTGATGGCTCAAACTACCAGCTTAGCTTTTCTTAAAAAATAGAATAGGATTTTTTTTAGTTGGCTTCCTTTGATACTAAGGAAAAGCCAACAATACCATAAATCACCACTACTTGTCAATTTTTTCATGTAGAATTAATAATTGATCAATTTCTTTAAGGAGTGCATGAATGGTAACCGAAACTTGGTTTAAATGTTTATCAGTTGTATATGCATCTTTTTCATGAAAGCAAATCTTTTCACCAGATTCAATAACTTCTTGAAAATGCTCTAGCCCTAAGTGTGATGTAGTACTTTTTACTTTATGAACACTGCTTTCAAACAGTTCTTTATTTTTGGAAGAAACAGCAGTTAGATAATTTTCCAGTAATTCTTCAAATACTATTTTGCTCGCCTGTAAATATTGAAAAAAGAATTTTTCGCCATACTCAAATAGTTTTTCTAGTTTTTCTTTTTTAAGGAAATTAATAGCAACGTTATGGAATAATACAGCATCATTTATTGCTTTTCCGACTGGTTTATATGGCAGGTACTTGGCAATTTTTTCGAACAACTCTGTAGGATTGAATGGTTTAGAGATAAAATCAACCATGCCTTCCACTACCGCTTTATCATACACATCGGAAAGTGCCGCAGCTGAAAGTGCAATGATTTTTGTTTTGGCAAATTTCTCTGGACAAAGCGTTTTAATTTTTTCTGCGGCCTCAAAACCGTCCATTACAGGCATTTGTAAATCCATCAGAATGATATCATAATCATTTTTTCTAATCATTTCCAGTGCAATCTTTCCATTCAATGCAAAAGACAATTTAGTATTCCATTTCGATAAAAATTGTTCTGCAACCATTTGGTTGGTCAGGTTGTCCTCTACAATCAATATATTAGCCCCATTCAGATCCTTGGTATTATTTTCACTCGCATTTTCTTTGTAAATATTGGTCATGGATTTTACTTGTTGGTGATTTCCTTTTTTAATTTTCAATTGAAAGTAAAATGTAGACCCTTTACCAAATTGGCTTTCCACTTTAATTTCACTTTTAAATAATTGGAGGAGATTTTTTGTGATGGATAATCCTAAACCAGTTCCACCAAACCTCCTTGTTGTATCAGATTCTGCCTGAGTGAATTTTTGAAAAATTAAATCAATCTTTTCGGGCTCTATCCCAATTCCTGTATCAATAATTGCAAAATTAATTAATACAAAATCATAGTCTTGATCTTCTAATTCGATATTAATTTTCACTATTCCTTTTTCGGTAAATTTGATGGCATTATTTACCAGATTTGTCAATATCTGAGTTAACCTCATTTGGTCTCCTTTTAAAATGTAGGGGATAGAGGAATCCAACATTACTTTCAGTTTTAAACCTTTTTCTTCAGCTTTATAGGAAAGACCACTTTTAATCATTTCGATTAATTCAATGAGGTTAAAATCCACTTCCTCCAGTTTCAATTCACCTGATTCAATCTTACTAAAATCAAGTATATCATTGATTAATGACAATAAATTTTCTGCGGAAAACCTTAAAATCTTTAATCGTTCGATTTGGCAGGGTTTAGGTTCATCTTCAATTAATAAATGGGACATCCCAATTACTGAGTTAAGCGGAGTCCTGATTTCATGGGACATAGTGGACAGGAATTCGGTTTTTGCCAAAGAAGCTTTTTCTGCTATTTCCTTTGATTTAATGATTTGCAATTCCTGTTCTTTCCTTTCTACAGTAGCACCAACCCATTTGGCCAAAAGCCGGATGAATTCTAAATCTTCTTCAATAAATGCTGTTTTTCTTGGGTCAGGCCCGGAAAAGTTGACTGTGCCATACCTTTCTCCTTTTACATAAATAGGCATGCCAATATAAGTTTCTAACTTAAAATTATTATAACAGGGATGTAAAGCATACTTTGAGTTTTGCATATAAGGAATTGCAATGGCATCATTAGCTTCATAAGTAATGCTACAATAGGTATTTTTAAGAGGAAAATGTTGCCCTTTTTCTAATGCAAATCGGCTATCTTTAGAAATGAAATGATGAACAATATAATCCTCTTGGTCAATTTTACTAACAATACCCATAGGCAATTCAAAATGCCCACAAACTAACTGCAACGCTTCCTCCAATTGTTGATCGAAGTCAAAATTGCTCTTAGAGGCAGTAGCATTAAGGGCTTTAAGCCCACTTTGAAAATACTTTAATTTTAATTCCGCTTGAATATCTTTGGTGATATCCTGAAATATTCCAGTTATTTTCGTCCTTTTTCCATTTTTTATTTCAGCCCTGCCCATTGTTCTTATCCATTTGTGGTTGCCTTTGGCAGTAACAATACCCAGCTTTAAGTCAAAAGATTTCCCAATAGAGATGCATTTTTTTACCGCTTCAGTAATAATTGGTTTAGAATCCTCATCATAAAAATTTATGCCTTTTTCCAGTGTTGGTACAAAATCAAAAGATGCTTCATGGATGCAATAAGTCTCTTCCGACCAATAAACTTTTTCTTCATCCAGGTCAATCATCCAATTTCCGATATGGGATATTTTTTGGGCTTCTCTTAACAAATATTCCGATTTTTTAAGGGCTAAAGTATTTGATTTTTTTTGGGTGATATTGATAGCAGAACAGTAAATACGTTCATTTTTTTGATCGGGTACTACATTCCATGAAAAGATAATATAACTCCCATCTTTCTTCCGGTACCGGTTTTCGTAATCGATTGTAGCAGAAATCTTATTTACTAGTTTCATCATTTCTGCCTTTGTGCTTTGGAGGTCATCCGGATGCACAAAATCAACATAGGAAGCGCTTAACATTTCCTGTTCTGTATAGCCTAGAGTTTCAGAAAACGCAGGATTAATTTCTAAAAAATTGCCTTCAAAATCACCAATACAGACTGGGTTGAGGGATAAGTTAAATAGGTTTTTATATTCTTTAATCTTAAAATCATCAAGCTTTCGCTGATTGATATCTTGAACTTGAGCAATAAAATATAATGGACCTCCATTTTCATCCCTTACTAAAGAGACCGTTAACAATGTCCAGACAGTATCTCCATTTTTATGAAAATACCGCTTTTCCATATTATAGCTTTCAATTTCCCCTTTCAATACTTTTTGAACATTTTCCAGATCAATTTTCAAATCATCTGGATGGGTAATATGCTGAAAGTTAATGTTTAATAATTCGTTTTCTGAATAACCTACAATTTTACATATCGCATTATTTACCTTCAGCAAAGTACCATCTGGTGCAACCAATGCCATACCAATAGGGGCTTTCTCAAATACCTGTAGAAACCGTTCCTCACTTTCTTTCAGGTTTAATTCAATTGTTTTCTTTTCTGTAATTAAAAAATTGATAGAAAGAAATTTTTCTATTACACCGGCATCATTTTGTATTGGTTGGATAATTTTGTCTAACCAATAAAAACTTCCTTTTTTGCTGACTTCCCTTACTTCCCCACGCCACATTCTACCTTGTGTTATCGTTTCATACACTTCCCCCCAAAATTCCTTTGAATAATAATCTGATGCCAAATCTTCAATAGTTTTTTCCATCAGTTCTGCTTTATTAAAGCCAGAAGTATCACAATAAAAATTATTGGCATTTACTATATTGCCTTTTAAATCTAGTTCAGCAAGAATGGTACTTTTATTAAATACATTGGTAAAAGAATTTAACTCTTTCATAGTGTCTTTTATTGATCAAAATGTTGGTTGGTAATCTGCTCAAAGAATAAATCTAACTTTATTAAAAATGTGCATAATAGAGTAATAATACTGTATTTAGAATAGATGCTAGCTGGAAAAACAACTAAACTATTGCTTCTAAATAAGCATAAATTCTATTGATGTTAAGTAGTTAGTTTGAAGCTTAAAAAGCTTTTACAGCTGACATTTAAAAAGTTAGTTGTTGAATTAATAGGTAAATTAAAACAACATAAAGAAGGGTTAGTAGGAAGTTCTCAAGAAAAATTTTCTGTTAGAAACAGTATATAATAAGAAATAAATAAGTACTACAGTCCAATTAAGATTTAGTTTCACAAAGCTTTGTTAGATATAAAAATAATTGCAAATAAATTCTAAATCAAATTCCCTTTGAGGGTGCGGTGTACTTTAATTATGATTATCGGATGGAGATTTCTAAAACTTTATTTCAATAATTATTTATGAGATTCATTGTATCACAGTTTTTATTACATTTTTGAGATTAAGTTATACTTTTAAAAGTTATTACGGGATTTATTAATTCTAGGTGGTGTGTAATAAAATGTAAATGATTGTAAATATCAAGATCTGCGAATTTTACTTAGTCTATAGATTTTTTCAAGTTTCGGGTAAGAATGCCTCTTTACGAAGACACCTTCCCTTGAGAACCGTAAGTACCAATTTTACTGTGTAATTTTTTGTGGTAATTAAGTGCTATATGCACAAAATGATATTGAATAATAATTTAATTAAAATAGCTCCCAACTTATTATAATGATACATTTTTTTTGCCTAAAATATTGCTCAAACCCTTTTATTAGACTAACATTTTACTCAACATAATTGAAATGGGCTTTTCAGTTTGGATATTAAACATGTCTTTTTGAATTGATCTAAAAAAATGAATTGGTAAATTTTTCTAAGATTTCCCAAAAATCAGATTTCCTTCAAATTCTCATCAAACTATTCACAGATTTGCCTGTTAGGTTTGTAGTATAAGTTTGGGAAAACTTCCCAATTTCTAATTATTACCAACATAAAAAGCTTTAAGATAACTGCTATAAAATGATGTATTATACTATTCTTCAACCGATTAAAAAATTAAGCCTTTTACTACTATTATTGCTTTGTGGAATTTCTCTGAGTTATGCTGAAAATGGTTCAGGGACAATTCAGGGGCAAATAATTGATGAAGAAAATAATGAGGCACTTGAATTTGTATCAGTTGCCCTATATGGCAAAGCTGACAAAAAGCTGGTAACTGGTA
>JAHQVQ010000221.1 GCA_019634305.1 Flammeovirgaceae bacterium
AGAGAGTAAAACAAAGTTTCGATTTTGGAAAAATGGATGCCGCTATTGAAAAACTTCTTTCTTAGAATTTCCTTAAAATCATATGGAAAACCAACTGCTTTCTAATATTCTAATTCACCTGAAAAAGAATTTTCTAACATTGCTTTTGGTTTTCCTTGCAGGAATAACGGAGTGATGGATACTTTACAATTTCATTTTGGTAGGTCAATATTTCAGGATGTCAGCAAATTTGAAACAGAGTTTTGGAATCCTGATATCAGTTGGAAAAATAAATATAAGGATTATCCAAAAGATAAATCTCCTAAATTCCCCGGAGCCACAACCCTATTTGTAGGCTTAACTGATGGCTGGCATTTCTTTCAGGCAGTGATGCTTTTTTGTTTTCTTTTGGCGATCATTTACTATAAAAATCACAACTTTTTTTTAATTAGTTTGATGGCTACGATTATACTTTACGGAGCTTTTAGCTTTGGTTTCACATTAATGTATAACCTATTTCTTATTTAAGCCAAACTTTCATAAAAAATACAGGTTCCTCCAGAACATTTTTTCAAAAAACTTTTATTCATTACAATTGTAATACCATGACAGAAATTTAATGATATTAACCCTTCAATTGATTTTAACTATAAACCTTTCTACAATATCTTGATTGGATATATTGTATTAAAAATTTTGTTCAAAACCTATTAAGTGTATTTTCTTACTCTTAAATCCAATTATTTTTCAAAGATTAAACATTCCCCTTAGGTAATTCAAAATCTTCTATACCTTCAATTAAGCCCTATCAGAGTAAACAAATGTAAAAGTTGTTAATGCCAGATTTCACCTCAAACAAATTTTTATGTAAGGCTTTAAATCAAAAAGGGTTAGAATTTGCTGAATTATCAATATTTTATTTTTTGCATACAAATCCTCTTTTGGAATAGTATCCTTTTTTATAAAGTGGAATAAAATTAGGGCTTGAGCAGTAAAATTATTTTCCTAAAATAATACTAATCAAAATGCAATCGTTAAAGCTTTTTTTCGCAGGATTAATCGTAACTATATTATTATCTAGCCATACAATTTTGCATAATGGCAATGAATACCCAAAACCTGTTGTTAAAATCCAGTCGGAAAAACCAGAAGTATGTTTAATGAAAGGTTTGTTTCTCAAAAAAGGTTTAGTGAAAAGTGCAAGTGCCAGCGCAAATGTAGAAGTGTTAGTTTTCCTTCAGCAGGAAAATGGCCACTGGATGAAAAAATACTATAACCGTAGAGGCTCTGGAACTATTCCTATGAATCTGGGAAACTGTTCCTTCACAGGAAATTATCATGCACTGGCTTATTATGCTAGTCAAAAAGAAGGTCAAATTCTAAGTTATAAAGAAGTACTTCACCTACATAACTCCAAAGGTGATACACCTAAATTCAGAATAACCAGAAAAGAGAAATATGATGAAGGAATAAAATTTATTCAGGGAGAGGTTTTTACACCAAAAGGCGAAACAGTAGAAGTAACCATATATATGGAAAAGAAAGAAGGTGGCTGGAGAAAAAAACATTTTAAGTTTTTCGGATCAGGAATGATTGATCTGGATGTTCAAGGAAAAGATTTGACCGGAAGGTATAAATCTTCAATCCAGGTCATTTAAGCACCCATACTATTATTTCTGAGAAATAGTAATCTCTCTATCAGTCTTTTACGGAAAAATAATACATGGTTAATTTTGAATTACTACTTAAATTATCAGAATAATAACTAGAAAAGGGTGCAAATAAATTAGCACTCTTTTTTTATATATTCTTTTCACAAAAAACTCTCTCTAATTAGAGATCTGATTATAGTAATTTAGCACTTGTATATAAGCTGTTTCTCCATTTAGATTTAAATCTTTTTCTTTAATAAATTCCTGAACAGCAAATAAGTCCTCTCCTAAAACAGATTTCATCTCCTTTTCAAAGTCTTTAATATTTAGCAATTTTTTGTTTGACAGAATAAAATATTTATGTAGGAAAACATACTTCTCTCTCGACTTCTTATACCTCATTGACTTATTGCTTTCCGGGTTAATTATTCTTTTAGAGGTTTTTAATAAATTTAATTGCCCAGGAACTAATACTTCAAAGAATATTCGCCTAAAATATCCGCTGTCTTTTGTTTCCTTATAAAGTGATATAAAGGTCTTGATCTTATCATTTTCCTCATCAACATATTGAAAGTAATTAACTAATTGTGGTGTGAATGCCTGGGTGATATTTTGTCTTTTTAAAACAATAATCGCAGGATTTAATTCATGCTTTATTTCCCCATGAATTACTTTGCCATTTTTTAAATAAACTGTTCCAAAGAAAAAATCAGAGTCGTAGTGGTTTTTTTCGGTTGCAAGTAGTTGGATAGCACATACAACCATTACTCCTAGGAGTAGGGTTAAAAATTTCATCTTTTCGTGGTAGTTAAAGGTTAAGGTATATTCTTAGCTCCGGTTTAAAAAATTAACCCAGGCAAGTTGTTTTGGTTGATAGAGAAAAAAAATCTATCTGTTTTCCAATTTACGAAAATCTAAATATTTATTGCATTAAATAAAGATGAATATTTAATTAAAATATAGGAAAGTCACTTGGAAAAAGCGCATAATTGTATTATTCTAATTTTAATTATTAATCTGGAAGTCTTTTAAAATTTGAACAATAATATTAATCACCTTCAAATTTCAACCTTACCACTTCAAGGCTTTCTTTTGATCCAATTACGTTCACCAAATCATTCATTCTAAGACGGGTATATCCATGTGAAATAAGCACTTTTGCACCTCTTTTCACAGAAAGGATAATGATATCCGAAGGAAGTCTTAAATCTCGAAGAAATACTCCATGTAAATCGGGATCCTGTACTTCAATTTCTGCAGCTCCCTGGGATTCTTCCATTCCCAATAAAAGTGAAGTTGTTGTTGGTGAGCGAACAAATTGATCCAATAGACTTACAATCGCAGTAGAAGGCTCTACTATCTTTGCTCCCAATTTTCTAAAATGATCGTAATTTGAACGCTCATTAAGTCGAACAATCAGGTCCTTTGTACCATAGTTTTCATAGGCTAACTCACATATTTTATAATTGTCTTTATCAGACATCATGGTCACAATTGCCTCAACCTCAGCAGCACCTAATTTATCGAATGTTGGCTTATCAAACTTCTTTACTACCCGAATATCCAGACCAGCATTATTTGCCATATCGAGGTTAGAAATAGTAGTTACAATTTTTACCTCCCAACCATTTTTCTTTAATAATTTTGCCAAAGCAACAGATTTTCCTTCCAGACCAAAAATAAGTGCATCCCTAACTCCTTCATAAAGTGGACTCGACTTTCGGGTATGGTGTTCTTTCAATTGAAAAATGGCAATCTTAAATAAAGGAGGACCAATAATTTGGTTGAGAACAATTACTGCAATGATAATTGTAGCAAATTCATTCCCCCAATCGGAGAATTCTGTAGCAACTTCAGTGGCCAACCCTAACCCAACACCTGCCTGGGTGATAAATGGTGTCCAACTCCACTTTCGGTATTTCCATGAATCTCCACCTAAAAAACTTCCAACCTGTGTTCCCATGAACATGGTAACTAAGTTTACCCCAAACAAAATCAAAGCAAATGGCCAAACTTTTATAATAATATCCAAGGAAATACTTGCACCTGTGAGTGTAAAAAAGGCGATATAAACTAAGGGTCCTGTTTCATGAAGAATACTAAAAAATTCGGACTTATATCGGCTATAGTTAGTAACCATAAAACTTCCAATGATACATACCAATAATGGCTCAATATGTAACTCAACATTAAATTGAGCGTGGCCAAAATCCCTAAGGTAGTGTGAACCTATGAATACAGCATAGCCCGTTCCCAGTAATAAGATCTTTTTAAAAATAGCATAAAATGGTAAAGACAAAATAAATTCTATTACTTTTCCTAATAAAAGCCCTCCCACGATGGATAGCACTAATGAAAAAATAACCAATCCTATCAGAACTATATTAAATTCTGATCCCATTACCAAGCCTTCTACAAAAGAAAAGTTAATGGCAAAAAGTATGATCACTAACACATCAATAAGAACTGTAACACCAAGTGAGGTTTGAGTAAATGGTCCTTTGGCTCTGGTTTCGTTAATAATGGCAATGGTGGAAGATGGAGATCTAGCAATAAAAATTGTAGCTGCTAAAAGAGAAATAGCCCATTTAACTTCCATACTTAGGGATGCCATAAAGGGAATACGGCTTCCTACAAAATAGATGGCTATTGTCCCGAACACAAATGTGATAACGAGTTGACCAATAGTCATCCAGACAATGTTCTTAAACCTACTTCTAAGTTCCTTTAAATACAGCTCACCTCCTGCTGCAAAAGCAATGAATGCCAAAGAAATTTCATTTACAAAATTTAAATCTTTGGTAGCCTGAATCGGAATTAAATCTAAAATGTATGGTCCACAAATAATACCCGTAATTAATAACCCGGTTATCATGGGTAATTTTATTCTGGGGAAAAAGTGAGATATCCAGTTGGAAGCAATTAAAATTACCAAAAATCCAGCTAATATCTTTATGGTATCCAGGTATAAATTCATAAATTTCAGAATAGAATAAATTTATCTTTGAGCGCTTTTATTTATAAAAAATAAAAATATAACGAATGTAAATTTAACGTCCTAATTTTCAATTTTTGAAAAGAATTAAATTTCACTGGGTTTTCTCAAATAGATAGCAATAAGGATTTAAAATTGATATTCAATCATCCTATATTTAACTTAAGCCTCCCTTCCAAGGGAAAAAACAGCTAAATTTGCCCTTAAATTAAATAGGATAAATAAACATTTTTTGATAAAAATTATGAAAAATATTGAAGTAGGAATAATAATGGGAAGCAAATCCGATCTGAAAGTTATGGCTGAAGCAGCAAAGGTTTTGGAGGAACTGGAGGTTACTTTTGAAGTTACAATTGTTTCGGCTCACAGAACACCCGAAAGGATGGTAGAATATGCAAATGGAGCAAAAGAAAGAGGAATAAAAACCATAATTGCCGGAGCAGGGGGCGCTGCCCATTTACCGGGAATGGTTGCTTCATTAACTACTCTTCCAGTAATTGGGGTGCCTGTAAAATCCAGTAACTCTATTGACGGCTGGGATTCAGTTTTATCAATATTACAAATGCCAGCAGGAGTCCCTGTAGCTACGGTTGCACTTGATGGAGCTAAAAATGCAGGTATTCTGGCTGCTCAAATAGTAGGCACTTCAAATGAAAAGGTAGCTTACAATCTTGTTGAGTTTAAAAAACAATTGAAAACCAAAGTATTGGATTCGGTAGAAGATCTAGAAACTAATGGTTGGAAATCCAAAAAAATCGGATTTTAAGCACTTGTGCTGATATTTTTGAATAGTTTCATTGCCTCTATCAGACACTTTTGGTAAATAGGTATTCGGTAATTTTTACTCAACTACTTAAATGACTAAATCTGATTCTCTAATTTTTCTCTTTTTAGCTTTTTTTCTATTGAGCATTAATATTCCTGATAATGGAACTAAATTTAATGCCTTGTCAAAACTAGAATCAATTGAGCGAGATTATGGAATCAGTATTTATACTGAAGATTTTTTTCCTAGTACTTATGCCGCCACTAATGCAGAATGGGAATTTTTGGATGATTCTGATAGCTTAACTTTATTTGGTTTTACAGATATATTTGAAAAGGAATGGCGGAAATATCCAAAGGACTGGGTAGTAAAATCTAATTTAAAGGCAATTGCATTGGTGAAAAACCTGAGTGTAAATGGACAAAATAGATTTGCCATACCCGATGCTTATGGAGAGGTGTTATATTACGATATTGGGTATGGTCATTATGGGGAGAATTATATCTGTCATTCCATACATCATGAGTACTATCATATGATTGAGGAGAATTATTTTGGGTCCATGTATTATAATGATCCTTCTTGGCTTTCGCTGAATGATGTTGGTTTTAAATATGGTCCTGGCGGGGCTTCAGCCTATAATGATGGAGATTTTTCTGCAAGTCTTCACCCATTTTCAGGCTTTGTTTCTAGCTATTCTACTTATGGAATTGAAGAAGATAAAGCTGAAGTTTTTGCCTTTTTACTAATGAAGAATAATTACCTCGCTCTTGAAGAATGGACAGCCTCTGATCCAATTCTAAAAAATAAAGTAAAATATATGCGGGAGTTTCTTCAAAATGAAGTGATACTTATGGATAGTTCCTATTTTTCATTTATCCACAGGCTATAAAAAAACGCATTAAAAAAAGAAAATCGGTGACTGAAGAACAAATAAATCTTCAATCACCGATTTTTTTTTAAAATATATTGATCCTCTAAGCCTTAGCAGCTTTTACAGGTCCTTCTTTTTTAGACGTCTGTTTCTCTTCCAATTTCATAGCATCATAAACGATAGGTGTTGCTACAAAAATTGATGAATAAGTACCTACTAGAATACCCACAAGTAAAGCAAATGAGAATCCTCTTAATACTTCTCCACCGAATAAGAAAAGAATGATTACCACCAATAAAGTAGTAACTGAAGTTATTAAAGTACGATTTAATGTACTATTAATAGAATCATTCATTGTTTCGTGCAAATCATGATGAGGTCTTAACCCCAAGAATTCCCTTACCCTATCAAATACAACCACCGTATCGTTAATCGAATAACCAATTACCGTAAGGAGGGCGGCAATAAATACCTGGTCAATTTCAAATCCTATACCCAATAGGAAAGCAAAAGCAAACATTGAAAGAACAATCAATGCATCGTGGAAAAGGGCGATAATTGCACCTAAACCAAATTTCCAATTTCGGAACCTTACCCAGATGTACATAAAGATGGCAATTAGGGCAAAAATTACTGAAGTAAATGCTGAGTCTTTAATGTCATCGGCAATGGTAGCTCCTACTTTAGCAGTACTTGGAATGGTAAATTTACCTTCGGCAATCAAATCAGAATTTGATTCATAAGAATCTCCTGAGAATTCCGAAATTCCTGCTATTAGAGCATTCATTACAGTATTATCAGCTTCTGTAGATTCATCTTCCACTAAATAGTTAGTAGTAATCTTCATCTTTTGATCACCTCCAAAAGTTTTTACCTGCACACTTGAGTTCTCCAAATGACCCTGTAAATCTACTTGTAAATCTGAAGGAACGATATCTTTCCTAAATTCTACGATATATGATCTACCACCTTGAAAATCCACACCGAAGTTTAATCCATTGGTAGAAATTGCACCTATTCCTAATACTATAAGTACTGAAGAAATAACATAAGCAACTTTTCTTTTACCAATAAACTCAAAGCTCATTCCACTAAGCATTTTTCGTGAAAGTGGAGTAACAAAAGAAATACTACTATTATTACCTTTTCTCGTAAGAATAGTTACAATCACTCTGGTGATATAAACAGCTGAGAAGAATGAACAAGCAATACCAATCATTAAAGTGATAGCAAATCCTTTGATAGGCCCTGCTCCAAATGAATAAAGGAAAATTGCAGTCAACATGGTAGTTACGTTGGAGTCAAAAATAGTCCAGAATGCTTTTTCGTAACCAAGTTTAATAGCATTTAAAAGATTACTAGGATCAATTTTTAATTCCTCTCTAATTCTTTCAAAAATCAGCACGTTGGCATCAATAGACATACCGATTGTAAGTACTATACCTGCAATACCCGGTAAAGTTAACGCTGCATTAAGCTGAGCAAGAATACCAAAAATGAAGAAGATATTGATAAGCAAAGCTACATTGGCTACCATTCCTCCTTTAGCATAATAGGCAATCATAAAGATTACAACCAGGATTAACCCAAAGATTACCGACCGGATTCCCTGAATTTGTGCCTCTTTTCCTAATGATGGTCCAACAACAGCTTCCTCCACAATTCTTGGTGAAGCTGGTAACTTACCTGCTTTCAATACGTTCGCCAAATCTTTTGCTTCTTCCACCGAAAAATCTCCTGAAATAGAAGAACTACCATTTGGAATTTCACCCTGAACCATTGGGGCCGAATAAACATAGCTATCTAAAACTATTGCAATCTGGTTTCCAACATTATTTCCAGTCAGTTTTTTCCATTTCTTAGCGCCTTCCACATTCATTTTCATGGAAATATCCGGGCGACCAAACTGATCGAAACCAGTTTGTGCATCTTCTACAACTTCTCCGGTTAAAGGCGCTTTTCCTCCTCTTTCCTTTTTCAATACATTAAGAGAAATAAAATCTACAGGATTTCCATTTTCATCATTTCGTGGTTTTACATTCCACATGAAATACATGTTTGGCGGAATCAAACTTTTAACCTCAGGATCATAAATGATATTGTTGATTTTGGCAGTATCAGAAATCATATAACCTAATCCACCTGTCTGTCCTAATACATTTAAGGTCAATAGCTCAGAATACTGTGATTGTAAGTCTTCAAGTGCTTGTTGCGTTGAATCTGCCTGAGCTGTAGTATCACTTGAAGCAGAATTATCATCAGCAAACAAAGGATCATCTTCAGGCTCTTGATTTTCCTCTTCAGCAAAAAGTTCATCTGTACTCCCCGTTTCTACTCCGTCAGCTTCCTCTGCTTTTTGTTTTTTTACAATATATTCGTTGATCGCCATTAAATACTGAGAATATTCCTGTGGCCTCCAAACTTCAAGAAATTCTAATTTGGCAACACCTTGTAATAGTTTTCTAACCCTTTGTGGATTATCAACACCTGGTAATTCAATTTGAATTCTACCTGTTCCCTGTACTCTTTGAATTTCAGGTTGAGATACACCAAATTTATCGATTCTTGTTCTGATGATATTGAAAGTTCTGTCAATAGCATCTTCTACTTCAGATTCAATTACCTTCTTCACCTCATCATCCTCCGTATCAAAATCAATTCTTCCTTTAGTGGCAGTATTCGCAAAAAAGCTTGCTAAAGAAGCATTTGGAGATAATTCACCTAAAGAATTGAAGAACAATGTGGTGTAATTCTCTCTACTTTGAGATTGTTGCGCACCTGCCATTTTCAAAGCTTGTCGGAAATTAGGATCATTGTTATTTCCAGATAAAGCAATTAAAATTTCTGCTGGAGAAACCTCAAGGGTTACGTGCATTCCCCCTTTTAAGTCAAGTCCAAGATTAAGCTCACTTTCTTTTACTTCTTTATAAGTAAAATTAAATACCGGGTAAACTGGCTCATTCCAAATGGAATCCATAAACGCCTGTTTTTTATTAGCATTGATTGTCCCGGACTCGTCCATTGCATATTCATCAGCATCACTCTGAACCTTTCTGGATACCAGGGTAAATGACAGATAAAATATACTTAATACCGTAATAATGATGGTAAGCAGGACAATGCCATTTCTATTTTGCATGTCGAAAATTGTTTTGTTTAAAAATTTTTAATTTGATGAATATATTACCGCTTGCTTCTGCATTTGCTAAAAAAATCTATAGCTCAAAGAACACGAAGATTTAATTTCCGAATCTTTATACTACAGTTCAAAGCCTATCATATTTTAAATGATAAAAAGCCTGCTGGTTAGTTTTAATTTATGACTTTCAATTGAAGGAAATGTGATGGACAGGAAAAGTGTATCACATTAACCAATTCATTTCGCTAGGGTGCATGTGGGGCTATATAAAATAGCAACACATTATGGAAATAGTAAAGTAATGATGGATTTAATGATTTTTCTTTGGGTTGATTAATCACAACCATCGGCCTTACCATAGCTGGAAGAAGGCAAAGGTTTTTATTGAAATCTACATGAACAACACCATTTACTGTATTGAGAACAATGTTGTTCTCAAAATAGGCAGCTCCATCTTCAACAGGGCAGGAATCATCATTATGGCACTCTGAGCTTTCACTTTGCGAAGGAAAATTTGAAGAATGCACTGCAAAATTATTGCTAAATACTAGCAATAATACCAGCCCGATTAGGAATAGTCCTTTAAATTGTACTATAGAATTCTTTTTACTCATTTTTGGGGTGACAAAAGTAAAAATAAGATTTAACAATAAAAAATCTTATTTCATCAGCGAGTTTTAGGTTTTTTCGCTAACTTTTAAAAAAGTTGGGTCACTCACATAATGTTTCCAATAAAAAAAGGTTTTTCTTACAGTTAACCCTCCTCTATGGGTTTATCTTATTTTTTAAACAACTTTATTTTTTTATACACATGGACAAACAAAACGTAATCGACACTTTAACAGATCTTTATGAAACTTACCAATATCTAATCACCAAGGTTCAATTAACTAAGGAAACATTGGAGAACAACGACCCAAATATTTCTGAATTTGAGGAGAAAAAAATTAAAGATATTTTCGATTCAATTATCTCCAAAAATTCCGAAATTGCGAAAGATTTAAACGAATTAAAGGTTTCCTGAGAAACAATTCCTATATCAACATTTTGAATTCAGGTACTCAGGAACTTTGATTTCAATTTTGAAGAAACATTTGAAAGGATCTTCTTATTATTTTTTGCTCTTTAATGTTTCTTTCCAAATAAAAATACATATTAATGCCGGGGGTTAAAGATTTTTTTCAGGCTGGTTTCTCAACTACCTGTGCGGGTGGATATTTTAATTCGATTGAATTGCTGAACCATTATATTCATTACCATCATCCTACACTTACAAAGGTGGTGGCGAAGGAACTAAAATTGGTTAAGGAAGAAGCGGAATCCATAACCCAGGAAATCACACAGATTCATGCTGTAGCTGATGAAATGAAAATTATTATGGTTGCGCCACCGGCATTTCCAGAAGCCTATTTTTCCTGGGCTAGAATGACTTTTTCAGGATTTACAGAAACATTAGATGACCTTGATCCAAAAAAAATAGCTTTTAACATAGGCTATTATTCAGGGCAAATATTAAGTAGCCTAAAACTGCTAAAGGTAATTTTAAATATTTCCACTGCTGTGGTGGGAATCCCCGCATTTCAGGAACAGTGGAGCAATACTTCTAAATCCATTCTGAAATCAATAAAAAATCTTGAAGCCGCCTCTAATTTAGCAGTGCTTACTCCAAAAGGTCCGGAAGAACTTAGCGAAAGATATGCAAAGCAATTTTGCGTAGCGGGACGGGAAATTGCCGAAGCTGAAATTGATTTTTCCAATCAGGCCTATCTTTTTTTACTTTCAAGCAAGGTAGAAAACCATCAAAAAGATTTAATAGTAAAGAATGAAGAAACCAATATTTACTTGAAAAATTAATCATTCTCCAATTGAATACCTTTTCACAATCACCTTATTATCAATTAGTTGAACAAAAAATAGATTAATAATTTCTCTCAGAGCCCCTTCTTATTTTTCCTTATTTTTAAATATATTTGTATTCAGCTAAATATTTGGAATAGTCTAACCACATAATCTGAATGCACGAAATTGAGCCTTTTTATAAGTGGGAAAAATATTATATCTCCACTTTTGATGAAAATTCTCCTTTCTTCGGAGTAGAATATGAATTCATGAAATACTCAAATGACATTTATGGGTATTTTATTCATCCATATTGGGATTATATCGGTTCAGATACACTATATACCAAATTACTTTTCGCAGATTATAACAAAGGATTTTGTGTGATGGAATTTCTTGGTGAATGGAATGATGCTATTAATAATGATATCATGCACCTTAAGAATAATGTGATCAATCCATTGGTAGAAAAAGGGGTAAATCAATTTATTCTAATTGGAGAAAATGTAATGAATTACCACGGTTCAGACGACTGTTATTATGAAGAATGGTTTGAGGATGTGGAAGATGGATGGATTGCTGCCATCAATTTCAGAGAATTTGTACTCGATGAGTGGGGAAATTTTAATCTTGACTGGTATGTAAACTTTGGGGGAAACCTCGATGTAGATAATTGGCGAACCTTAAAACCTATCATTCTTTACAACCTCGTTAAAGAAAAAATATCGCGAAGAATTGCACTTACTTAAACTCTTTTAAAACATACCATTATTCTGTGGTATATTTTTGCATTTGGTTATAGACCAAACTATCATCAGCTAAGCCATTAAATTGCAAAGGCACAAACTGATTCAATTCCAGGTTTAAATATCCCCAAGAAGCACTATTCGAAACTGTATTTTTCATCGCTTCTACCGCCTCATCCCCTATTTTATTATCTTCGTTACATACTATAGGCTTACCATATTTTTTCAAAGCTTTTATTCTACTCGGTATCTGATTTACTTTTGTATCATTAAAATGGAGTAGAATAAAATCGGATGCTTCGGCAATATCATGATGGATTTTTCCATTTCCCAAACCACTTGTAGAAACCAATAAATTCGGATTATACTCTTTTACCATTTCTATCAATCCCAACATTTGGTCAGTTGCCCGAATCGCTTCATGATTAAATCCATTGTGAGGATATTCATTAGCAATTTCCAGTACTACATTCGTGAAATTATTATCTGAAATCCATTCTAAAACATTTACCAGTCCAACTTTCACCGCAGTTGAATCTCTTAGTATTTGATCTTGTCTCTGGTAGAAGCAGCCCAGGATAATAACCATTCCTTGAATATCGCAGACCTTTATTAAATGGGAAACCCTATCCATATAGGCTGATTTTAGAGAGCCATTTGGTTTAAAAGCAGAATTCACTACCCCCTCATAACCAGGGGAACCACCTTGAAGATTAAGGGTAAATGCCCGAACACCTGCCGCTTTGTATTCTGGTATTTTATCTATAAATTCTCGAGTATTTCCAAAAGAATCAAAATCAGGGTTTGCTGCATCTTCAAAAGTAGAATTTACCATTCTTACGTTCATCAATAAACCTTCTGCCTGAGTTCCAGGATAGGTTATTTCCCCATTTATCAGCCAGTTATTGCCCTCTATTTCTACTTTGGTTTTGGTTTTAAGCGTACACTGGTTGAATAAAATCAGGCAAAAAAGTAAATATTTAGTTACCTTCCACATATTTTCTATCAGATAATAATTTGCCTTAGCGCTTACTTTTAATTTTCAGTTTTATTGGAACATCCTTTGTAAAATTAATTGTTAGATGTTCAATCCGTGATCAGAAATTAAGAACAATCTTGTTTCCTTGAAAATAAATATTTTATTGAAGAATATTCTAATCTTTACTAATTTCTTCCAGAAACAATTTCTAAAAGTTAGCTTGCTTATATTTTCTATTCTATTTTTAAATTGTAATTCAGATAAAGAAAATAATCAGAAAGCCTCTCTAATTTCCGTGCAGGAATATAAAAATGTTTTCAAACCCCTTGATGGAAACTGGAAAGGGAGGTTTTATGTTTATGCTGATAAAAGAGGGCAAACTAAAGGTGCAGCCCAACCAAATCAGAAAAAGCTTCCTCTAAAAGAAGAACTGGCCATAGAGGTAGAACAAACTTATATTTCTGTAAGTCCATACCTCCAAAAAGATAAATATCACTGATATTTCTCCACAGCCAAATGGGAAAAGAAAAGCAGTAGAAAGTGAAGGGTTTAATAAGGTGGAAAATGGGAAGCTAATTTGTGTAGTCAATAAACTAAATGAACAGGTAATTCATCAGGGAAGTCTGGATGGGAAACACACTATTATCTGGTCCAGAAATTTGACAAACCCTTTAAAAATTGAATATTTTAGGGAAACAGTTTATGCAGATAGCTACAGCATTATTGGCTGGGGGTATTATGGAAATGATAACCCAAAACTTTCCCCAAAAACCTGGTTTCGTGGGCAATACAAAAGGATAAAAAAGTAATTCATACTATTATTTTGATTGAAAGAATAAAATATAAAAACCGATTAACTGATCTTTTCAGGAAGGTAAAGTTTGAAAACAAGTGCCAAATTGCTGTAATTACCGGAGCAGAGAAAATTGGTAAAACTCAACTATTAAAAAGTACTTTTCCCACTTTTAACCAAGGTGTTTTTGAGACCACTTTTTTTAAAGATGATCCATCAAAATTAGCCCCAATTGTCCAATTTTTACGTCAGTTTATTCAGAAGGAAGGAAAAGAATGGCTAAGTTTAAATCCGGCATCTAAATTCCTTGCCGGAATACTTCCCGAATTAGGCGAATTTCATAATCAATCTGATTCCCAATCCCAAGTTTTAGCTGTTTCAGAAGCCATTAAATATTATAGCTCTAAATTCTCCTTAGTCTGGATAATTGATAATGGACAATGGATGGATAAGGAAACAGCAAACTTTCTATCCCAATTAATTAGAGGTATAGAAGGCTGCCCAGTATTCATTATTTTATCCAGCCTAAAAATTGAGCTTTTAGATTTACCTATAAATCAATTATTAACTGATTTGCATTATCATCCAAATTATTTGGAAATGGAAATTTTGCCCTTTAATTCAGCTGAGATCATTCAATTGGGAAAGGAAGGTTTTTCATTCTCTATTTCAGAAAATTTAAGCGAAAACCTATTGAATTTCACTGGTGGAAATCCTTTTTTCCTCAATGAGATTTACAAAAATTTTCCAGTTGATCAATATCAGTTTTCTAATTTTAATATTGAGGAATTGGTTGAAGATGGGAGCTTAAAAATCCCAAAAAACATTATCCAGACAATAGGAATTAGCTTAAACAAAGAGAAACCAGAATCAGCAAATCTTATAAAAATAGCAGCATTATTTGGCTTTCAATTTGAAATGGAATTGTTGGAATCAGTGTATGAAGATTATTCTTCAATAGATAATCTCCTTAAATTTAATTGGATAATTCTTTTAGAGCAAAATGAGGATTGGGCTACTTTTCAAAATAAATTGATTTTTTACGCCATTAAACAGACCATTTCCTGGTCAGAGAAAAAATGGATGGCTGAAAAAATTGCCAGCTTTCTTGATAGGAAAAACAATGATAACCATGCAGAATTATCTGGTGATTTTTGGAATATTGCTGGAAATAAGGAAAATGCAAGGAAAGCATATATACTAGCCTCTTCTCATCATTGCAAACTAAAAAATTATAAGGCCGCTGTAACCTGTGGTCAGTCAGCCCTTTCCCTATGGCCATTAAATTTGGAGACAAAATTAAAAGCAGAAGTTTTAATAAATCTGGCAGAATGTGCCA
>JAHQVQ010000222.1 GCA_019634305.1 Flammeovirgaceae bacterium
GATTTCCCTGAAGATCACCTTCATCATAGAGGGATCTTTTGGACTTGGCATCAATTATTTATTGATACAACACAAGTAGCAGATCCATGGTTGTGTAGCGGAATTAAATGGGAAATTGATAGCATAGAAAGGCTGGTTTCAGCCAAAAAAGCCATTTTAAAAATCAGAATCAATTGGGAAGTGAATTATAATAATATGCCTTATCAGATTATAAGGGAGGAAACAGAGATTACCTATTTTCCTACAGAAAATGGCTACAAATTACTTTTCAGAATTGAGCTAAATCCATTAGGCAATAACATAAAGTTGGGAGGGTCTGATGATGAAAAAGGTTATGGCGGGTTTTCCTTTCGAATGAAATTGAATGATTCAACTAGCTTCCATACCAATGATGGATCAATTGAACCAAAAAATTTAGCAATGGAATTAGGAAATTGGGTTGAGGTACAAAATATTGAAAATCACAACATTAAAGTAGAAAACCTTTCTGATTCAAAAATTCCATTTAAAGGATGGATTCTAAGAAAGAAAAAAAGTATGCAAAATGCTGCAATTCCCGGTCGTAAACTTCTGGACTTAGAAAAGGGAAATCCATTGGTTTTAGAACATAGTCTTGAGGTGAGTTTGTAACTAGCTAGTGAAGTAGTATTTCAAAATTAACCGTGTATTATTTTGCCGTAAAAGACTGATAGAGAGGTTACTATTTCTCGAAAATAATAGTATCCTGTGTGGAGCACAGGTGCTTAAATTTTACCATGAGCATTTAATTGGGATGTTAGGTTTGATATGTAATTATTTTTATTACACCCTCAAGAATTGAAATTCAATACATTTTTGAATATTTTGGGGGAAATTTAGGTTAACACAAAATTATTTTTCTACTAATAAAAAACTAAACAAATGAGTTCAAGAAGGGATTTTTTACAAAAAGTTACAGCCTCAGCCATTGCTTTACCTGTTTTAAATCAATACAGTCCGATAAGTTTTAATGATATGGATGATCAACCTTATGATGGTCCTATCCTTCGAGTTGCCATCATGGGCTTAGGGAGCTATGGTACTAGAGTTGCTGAGGCGATGAAAGGATGTAAAAAAGCTAAATTAACGGGTTTAATCAGTGGAACTCCATCCAAAGTTTTAGATTGGCAGAAAAAATATGATATTCCTGAAAAGAACTGTTACAATTATGAGAACTTTGATCAATTAAAAGATAATCCTGATATTGATGCAGTTTATGTCATTACGCCAAATGGCTTGCATCACGATGAAGTAATAAGAGTAGCAAAAGCTGGAAAGCATGCCATTTGTGAAAAGCCTATGGCTATTAATGCCCAACAGGGTCAGGAAATGGTTGATGCTTGTAAAGCTGCAAATGTGAAATTATTGGTTGGGTATCGCATGCATTTGGAGCCAAAAACTCTTGAAATAATTAAAATGAGAAATGAAGGTGAGTTTGGGAAGATTTTGTTTTTTCAAGGCTTATCTGGCTTTAGGATAGGTAATCCAAATCAATGGCGATTAAATAAAGAACTTGCTGGAGGTGGTGCCATGATGGATATAGGTATTTATTCTATCAATGGTGCACGCTATATGATTGGTGAGGAGCCTTTTTGGGTAACAGCGCAGGAAACTAAAAATGATCCAGTAAAATTTAAAGAAGGAGTAGATGAAACTATTCAATTTCAAATGGGTTTTCCCAGTGGTGCCATAGCCTCATGTTTATCCACTTATTCCATGAGAAATTTGGATCGATTTTTCCTAAATGGAGAAAAGGGTTTTGCAGAATTATTACCAGCTACCGGATATGGACCAATTAAGGGAAGAACGAATAAAGGAGAATTGGACCATCCACATAAAACCCATCAGACGGTGCAAATGGATGAAATGTCTGATATCATATTACAAGGGAAACAACCATTAGTTCCACTTGATGGGGAAGAAGGGGTAAAAGATATGAAAATAATTGATGCCATTTATAAAGCAGTTGAAACTGGAAATAAAATCCCATTGAGTTTATAAATGTATCATTATTCACCAGAGAGGTCTATTTTTTTTGCAATTTTAATATTCGATAGCTTCTTAGCTCGACTTTAGCCATCAAGCAGTTCTTGCAGCCAAATTGATAGAATTTACTATGTTCTTAAAAATCATTTCTGTAGAAATAACTTAATGACTAGTCGAGCACTATAATAACAACGCCATACAATCGAGATGGCTGACTACCAAATGGTAGCCAGCCATCTCGATTACCCACTACCATTTTTTTCAGAAGTTCCTTTATGTTATTCTGTAAATGTGGTTTTTGTCAGTTCGAGACTACCATTCCACAAGCTTTTTTGAAAAACTTGGTTATAAGAATCAACTGATGTTTTAACCACTTTTCCATCCGAGAAATAAATTCCATTCAAGTCTTTGTACTTTTCAGAATAAGCAAGGTTTGCTAAATTTCTTCCTGCTTGTGCTGGTGTATGTATGTTGCTTTTTAATAGGGTCAAAACAGGGAATACGTTTTTCCATAAAAATCGCATAACAGGTGAATAAGTTTTGGCAAGTCCTGTCCCTGGTGTCATTCCTGGGTCATAGGCATTTACTCTAATGTTTGTGTTTTTCAATCGCTCTTGTAATTCATAAGTGGTCAATATATTACACAATTTCGAAGTGGAATATCTTCTTTGTCCAATAATATTTTGTTTTTCGGAAGTTTCTTTTGGGAAAGCAAGCTGTTGAACACTGGTATAAATAGGTGGTTCTATTGGTGTTTTGAGTGCTGGGTCGTGTGTTTCGCTGGATGTGAATGTTATGTGTCCTTCATTTTTCACAAAGGGTAATAATTGCATAGTCAAGGCAAACGAACCAAGATGATTTACACCAAATGTCTGTTCAAATCCATCTGCCGTAAATTGTGTTTCGCCAATATTCTGTACTCCTGCATTGTTTATCAAGATAGAAATGGAGTTGTTTTTTTCTTTGGCAAATGATTCAGAGAACTTTCTTATAGATGCTAAAGAAGCCAAATCTAATTCCAAGCATTTTAGGTTTTTATGACCTGTTTTGGTTTTTATTTTTTCTATTACTTCTTTTCCTGCTTTTATATTTCTGGCAGGAATAATAATTTGTTCGTTTTTGGCAATTTGAGCCATTTGTAAAGCACATTCAAAACCAATTCCACTGGTTGCTCCTGTAATAATTATTGAATCCATATTTTTTTGTTTTCTATTAAAATGATGAAACAAAGTTCAGCACTTCAAAAGCAATAACTTTTGCCATTTGGCAAATAATGAATTCATGTGTATTTAATTGATTTTAAAGGCTACATGGAATTCGAATGGACCAGATTTTACCCTTGGTTTGTGTTCCCTGGCCACGCTCATTTCAGATGCTTTTTCGAATCCTGCTTAATGATGATTGCGTGATTCCTAAATAAGAAGCGAGATAGGAAAGCGGAATTCTGTTGGCTAAATTCGGAAACTTTTCTAAAAAACTAAGATACCTTGTTTTGGCATCTTCGGCTAACATTGGACTTAGTTTATTTACCTTTTCAACCAATGCTTTTTCTGTTATTTTATTGATAATGCCGTCCCACTGAATGATAGTGGCTGACAAATTGTTAAGTGATTCTGTAGAAAATACAAGTAATTTACAATCTGTAACAGCCTGTACATACTCGGAAGATGGGATTTTTTGATTGAAACTGTTTATGTCCACTGCAAAATTGTTTTCATCAACAAAGTATTTGGTGATTTCATCCCCTTCGCTGTTATAGTAACATACCCGAAAAATACCTTCTTCAATAAAAGCTACTTGTTTTGGTATTTTTCCTGCTTCGGAAAAGTAATCGCCCTTTTTCAACTCCAATACCTGTACTTTTCTCTTTATCAAGTCAATTTGCTGTTGATTTAGCTGCCCAAATTCCAACAGATAGTTTATTAATTTGTCCATAGTCACAAAGATTGTCATTACATTTTATTCGGAATTTGTCAAATGCCAAAAAGGGTTGATTGATTTTGGTGTTGCTCCATTTGGACGGGTTTCCTGGTTGCAGGTAACTATTCTTGTAAAAAACGTACCCGCACTCTACAAGTTGCTGGAAAAGTAACAGTTTTGGTATGTCCTTTTCCTTTCAAATGTTATCCTTTTGGCTGCAAAATGACACAGAAGCGTCTGCCCGGTTAGGAAACTTCAGTTCACTAAAAATTTTTATAGCATCTTGAAAACCCCAAACTGACATTTTTCAGTGAGCGTTACCCCGGTCAAAAACAAAACTTAAACAAGCTCTAAGTTATATCATCATAAAAAAGCTTAAGGTTAAAAAATTATTAGCTTTTATAGAATTAAACCATTTCATCTATAACCAAATTTATTTTGAAAGGGTTGGATAATCGGTATTTTTTAATATCCGTTTACAAGTTTTAAGAAGGAAGAATGGGAATAATAACAATGCATCAAATAAATATACTTCTCTTCAAATTGTGGTATTGATTTGTAATTGAACTCTGTTATACCATTAATAGAAGTTGCTTTACGGCCTATGAATTATCTGATTTTTTCTCCAACTAAATATTTTCACCTGTTTTTTTCATGAAGAAGTTTTCTAAAATTATTACTTCATCCTGCAAATGGCCTGTTCTGCCTTCCATTTCGTTTCTCTTCTAGTTAAATAGCCCTGGTATTTGCCTTGAAAAGGGCTTTATTAAAGACAAAACATTTCCATTATTCGCTAATAAATTAAAACATAAGATAACTTCGAATATTCATGTCATTGATTATGTTATGCTTTAAAATTAAAATTAAAATTTTGTTTTTGTTGGTGATATTTATCACCAAATAATATACTTTGTTATTTGAATTGAAAGGAGGAATGATATTTTTAGGTACAGATCTTTCAAACCATCACACTATTGTTTGATTTATATCATCCTTTTGATAATTTTTTGTTTTTACTTTTTTATTGGGGGAAGTATATATAGGTAAAAAGAAGAGCTTTGTTCTAAGAAAAATAACTTGATTCTAATAGTTAAGACTGAATAAAAGGGATGTAATTTTCATTCAATCTGGTTCTATTTATCTGCTAATATAAGTGAATCAATAATTTTTGCGGAAAAATACCTAAAAATGGGTAGAAGCTATCATGATTTATTTGACTAACTTTAATGGTAATCCTTAGGAAAGTACTAATTTTCATTGATTATATTTGGTTAGCCAGCTTATTGTTGATCATTTCCAAATACCTATTTTTTTAGAACTGACAAATTCTATCCTATTTTGGGCTGGAATCCTTTTAGTGAAAAAAATAAGTATTTGATGGTACTTCATTCAATATTTTTTAATCCACAAACCAACAATTTAAATTCTAAAAACACTATGCCATCATTTTTCACGAAAATCTTTAGTGGCGGTGTTGCCGAGGTTGTTGATAGCCTGGGCAATGTCGCTGACAAGTTCATTACTACCAAAGCGGAGAAAGAAGAGTTCAAAGCAGAGGCACAAATTCGCCTAATGCAGATCGAAAGTCAATTGGAGGAAACTTACCGCACAGAGTTACAGGAGCGAAGGGCAATTATAGAGGCAGAAATGGCTCAAGGGGATAATTACACTAAGCGTGCCCGCCCTACCATTGTATATGCAGGTCTGGCTTTCGTTTTTATTATTCATGTTTTATTACCTGTTATAGCCTTTATTGCCAACTCCGATAATATGCCAGAAATAGAACTACCACAAGAATTCTGGTGGGCGTGGGGGACTGTAGTAAGTGTTTATGGTGTTGGCCGTTCTGCAGAAAAGTTGGGTATTACTAGTAAAATTACGGAATTGGCTACCGGATCGGGAGCCAATAAAGTAAGGGGAGGCAAAATCATAGAAGGCTAATGAAAATCACTAATCATAAACTAGCAGCAGAAGCAAAGGATTTCGATATATCCTTTGAAAAAACTCCTAATGTTTCCGGGGAGTTTAAAGATGGTTTTCCCAACACTATTATTTTGCATTATACAGCAGGGGCATCTTTAGAGTCGTCAGTAGTATGGCTAAAAAACCCTAAGGCTAAAGCCTCAGCTCATTTGGTTGTTTGCAAAACTGGTAAGATTGTACAATTAGCTCCATTTAATATAAGGACATGGCATGCTGGAAAAAGTGAATGGAAAGGAAGAAAGAGGCTGAACAATTCAAGTATAGGCATAGAGATAGACAATGCGGGATTACTTGAAAAAAGAGTGGATGGTTACTACACAAATTTTGGAAAGAAGGTAGCAGATAAAGATATAGTTTTGGCGAAACATAAGCATCAGGAGGAGGTAAAGGCTTGGGAGGCTTTTACCCCAGAACAAGTTGCAGCTGTGGAAATGATCTGCTTTGTGCTTATGCAACAATATAATATAAAAGAAATCCTGGGTCATGAAGATATTTCTCCTAGAAGAAAGATAGATCCTGGCCCCGCTTTTCCACTTCAAAATTTCCGAGAGAAAATTCTCTTTGGAAGAGGAGATGATGAAGTAGGAGAGAAGCTGGTAGCAGAGGGTAAAATTGGAGTTGTTACGGCTGATTTGTTAAACATTAGGACGAATCCAACACTTGATGCAGCAAAAGCTGGTGAGCCACTTGGTAAAGGAACAAAGGTGATTGTGGAGAAAACTGTGGGAGAATGGTCTTTCGTGAAAGTGGAACTAGCAGGCTGGGTCAGTAATAAATGGATTAAGAAATTTTGATTTCACCTTAAACTATACAAATTTAATAGAATATGATTGTGTGGAAAAAGATTTAAATGAGCATTTGAACCTAAGAATTGATGCTGTGAGACTAAGGTGCAACAGATTGTAATTTATTTAAACTGACTTTATTCGCAGCAAAAATAAAACTTAAACAAGCTATAAATTTCCGGTAACTAACAACAGATATTTTTTAAGCTATCAATTTTATTATTTTCTATGAGTTTTGCAGATGAAATTCCGATAGAGAACGAAGATTATTACGCTGGGCAAATTGCCGATAGGTTTATGGAAACTTTGTCGAAATATTATCAATCGGGCATCACTAAGAGAATGTTTCATCCAAAAATGCATGGTCTTGTTTTAGCCGACTTTATTATTGAACCCAATCTTCCGGAACACTTAAAAACGGGCCTTTTTGCTGAACCTAAAACTTATCCGGCATGGGTGAGGCTTTCCAATGCCAAGCGACATGCTGCTAAAGATAATAAAAAGGATATGAGAGGTATGGCTATTAAAATTGTCGGTGTTCCAGGATATAAACTATTGGAAAATGGAAAAGATACCCTTACACAGGATTTTTTACTTGTAACTGCAGAGACACTGCAGACGGTAAGCGTTAAAGATTTCAAAAAATCAATTTATGCTTTAACAGGCGGCTTTTTTAAGCTCTTTTTCTATTCATTATTTCATTTGAAAGTAATTATTCGGTCTATCAGGCAGATCGCTAAATGTAGCAATTTACTTGAACAAACTTATTTTAGTATGACGCCCTATCTGTATGGTAAAAACAATGCAGTAAAATATGCCTGTTTTCCCCAAAAACCATCTACAAGTAGAATTCCGGATCGACCAACTGATAATTTTTTAAAAGAACGACTTATAAAAGATTTAGGTGAAAAGGAGATTTGTTTTGATTTTATGGTACAGTTTCAAACTGATGAGGTAAAAATGCCAATAGAAAACCCAACAGTTGCCTGGTCATCATCTTTTGAAAAAGTGGCTACACTTAAAATAAAAAAACAGGTTTTTGATCACCCTGCTCAGGAGAATTATGGCGAAAATTTATCATTTACACCCTGGCATTGTTTGAAAGCTCACAGACCTCTTGGTGGAGTAAACCGAGCCAGAAAAATAGTATACGAAAAAATTGCCAGATTTAGAAGGTCAAAAAATGATGCTCCAATGGCAGAACCTGACAAAATAATAGATTTTTAGAAAGGAAATTGAGTAAGTACAGGGAGATTTTTTTGGCGTCCATATTTCCTTAGGTTATAACAAGTGCAATTTTGCAAATTTTAAATAGAATGAAAAATAACAATATATATATTGATCAGAATGCTGTAACAATACTTACCGAAGTGGAGGAAGGGAGTAAAGATGATCTTTGTAATTTATTAACCAAGATGGGTTCTGATGAAAAAGGAGGAGGAATTGTAGATTTCGAAAAAATAAGTACCCTACATTTTTTAAGATGGTTTTTAATAGGAAATGAGGATGTTCCCAATACAAAAGAAGGCGATTTTGAAAATGATAAATTACCAGTAACTCTGGCTTTTACAAGTAATTATGATGGCGATTTAGATGCGCATCTTAAAGAAATACTTGAGGTTGCTAGGGAAGGAATAATCAAAGTGTATAAAAATTGTAAAGGATTTCCTAAACCAGCTGCTCCTTCCGATTCGGAGATAATTACTTATTTAAAAGCGAATACAAAAAAAAATCAGCTATTCTGGCCTGCTATAAGAGGAGGAACAGTAGAACAACTGAAGGGAGAATCTTTGCTGAGATCTGCCATTCAGGGATTTTTAGATTCGCTTGTTCAAGAAGAAAAAATTGAATGTAAATCACCAAAAGAAATCAAAGAGCTAATTGTTGAATTTGTAGGAAAGGACGATTCATTAAGTTGGGCGCTTACCCCAAGAGCCAAGCCGTCTTTTTCCTGGAAATTTAAGTATTATGGAGCATTAGTTTTAAATTTAGTTGTGTTCCTTTTTCCTCTTTTAATTCTATTAGGGATTTGTTTTTTGCTCTCTTATATTTTTAATAAAAAAGATAATAAAAACCGAAAAGACATCAGTAGATCCCAGGATTTTGATGCCCTTCTTAAAAATGAAGATCGCATTTTCATGAATCAGCTAACAGTGTATGGTGCTTTAAAAAAACCATATTGGTTTAGGCGAACCCAACTGCGATTGGGTTTGTGGTTATTTTCTTTAAATGGAAAGTATCGCTCAAACAAAGGCAAATTGAGTGGGATGGAAACCATACATTTTGCTCGTTGGGCACTTTTTAATAAAAATAGAAATGTGATGTTTTTAAGCAATTATGATGGTGCCTGGGAAATTTACTTAAGTGAATTTATAGACAGGTCGGCAGCGGCAATGAACCTGA